>JACREQ010000058.1 GCA_016218155.1 Bacteroidia bacterium | reverse complement strand
TTTTCCGTTTTCAAACTTTTCTATAGAAAACTTATATGCCATATCTGTTTCAACCGAATAGCTTTCAAGGTAAACAAATATTCCAGGCTCAATTTGTTTGTGTATATGGTCCTGATCATTTCTGAAAGCATTTCGGATATACTTATATTCAAATTCCAGTTTCTTTTTGGTAGCATGTGGAATAACAAAATTTGCTAGACCTAAAGAAAGTATTGTAATTACACCTGCTGAAATTAGATAAGGCCTCATAAATCTTTTAAAGCTAACCCCACTACTTAATATTGCAATTATCTCAGTATCCTGAGCCATTTTTGATGTAAAGAAAATAACTGAAATAAAAACAAATAAATAGCTAAATAGATTAGTGAAATATGGAATAAAATTTAAATAATAATCAAATATTATGCTTTTGAATGGTGCCTTACCATCAATAAAATCATCCATTCTTTCAGCAAAGTCAAATATTATAGCAATACTAATAATAAGTATAATGGAATAAAAGAAAGTACCTAAGAACTTCTTAATAATATAAACATCTAACCTTTTTAAACCAGGTATTCTCATAAACGATTCGACACTTTTTTTACCATTTCATTTTTCCAACCAGAAAAAGTTCCATTTGCTATATTGTTACGAGCTTCTTTAACAAGCCAAAGATAAAAACTTAAATTGTGAATACTTGCAATCTGAGGTCCTAACATTTCGCCACTAATAAAAAGATGACGCAAATATGCTTTTGTATAACAACTATCAACAAAGGAAGTTCCGTTATTATCTATTGATGAAAAATCAAGTTTCCACTTTTCGTTTTTAATATTAATTATACCTTCAGATGTAAAAAGCATTCCGTTACGTCCGTTACGAGTAGGCATTACACAATCAAACATATCAATACCACGATCAATTCCTTCGAGAATATTGGCTGGTGTTCCCACGCCCATTAAATATCTTGGCTTGTCTAAAGGTAAAATTTCATTTACTACCTCAATCATCTCATACATCATTTCTGCAGGTTCGCCAACTGAAAGTCCACCAATTGCATTTCCATCAGCACCTTTAGATGCTATTTTTTCTGCAGATTTTTTACGAAGATCTTTATAAACACTTCCCTGAACTATAGGAAAAAAAGTTTGACTATAACCATATTTAGGTTCGGTATTTTTATAATGATCAAATCCTCTGTCAAGCCAGCGGTGTGTTAAATCTAAACTTTTTCTGGCATACTCATACTCACAGGGATAAGGTGTACATTCATCCAACGCCATCATAATATCACTACCAATTATTCTTTGAGTATCTATAACATTCTCAGGAGTAAACATATGCCTCGAACCATCAATATGAGATTGAAATTTAGCCCCTTCGTCTGTAAGCTTTCTTCTTTCAGCTAAAGAAAAAACCTGATAACCTCCACTATCTGTAAGAATTGGTTTTTTCCAATTCATAAATTTATGTAAACCACCTGCTTTTTCTAATACTTCTAATCCAGGACGTAAGTATAAATGATATGTATTTCCAAGAATTATTTGTGCTTTAATATCGTCTTCTAATGTATTTTGGTGAATAGTCTTAACACTTCCAACTGTACCAACTGGCATAAAAATAGGAGTCTGAATTTCTCCATGTCCAGTATTAATCAGGCCTGTTCTGGCTTTAGTGTTATTATCTTTTTTGAGTATTTTAAAATCCATGTTTTATAAATGTGCGGCAAAGGTATTAAAAAAAGTACTTAGAGTGTCTAAAGCACTTAGAGTGCTTTAAGTTAAAATTAAACAATAAGTTAAAAAAAATATTAATACTCAAGATATTCCTGAAAAAGCATTTCTATATAAGATTTACCATTATGATTAATTCTGGCACTATCTTCTTTTGAATTGTATTTTGCAGAATAATATACATTCTGACTTTCATCAAATACAAAAAAGTTATCGGTTTCCACCCAGCCTAAACCACCATCGAATGCATAATATGAAAAAGGCTTAGAATAGGGATTAAATAAATTTTTACTCCAATGGTATTTATCATGCTTTAAACCAAGCTGTGAAAGTAAAGTTGCAGCTAAATCGGTTTGTGAACAAGGCATTTCCATTCTCTTACCTTTCATCTCCGCAGTTAACACATTTCCATATAACAACATTGGGATATGTCGATATTCGGGTGAATAAATCATCCAGTTTCTTGGTGAATTATGACTATGATCGGCAATTAAAACAAACAGAGTATTGTTATACCATGGTTGTTTTTTTGCTTTTGCAAAAAAATCGCCAATGCAACTATCAGTATAATATGCAGAATTTATAAATGCTTTAGAATCGCCACCCCAGTCAAAAACCTCAGGGAAAGGCTGATCATACGGATTGTGACTGGAAAGCGTAAATGCAGCAGCAAAAAAAGGTTGAGGGTATTTACTTATTTTACCCAACCACATATCAAACAAATATTGGTCATGAGCTCCCAGACGACCCTGAGGAATATTTGACGGAAAATCTTTTCCTTCAAAAATATCATCAAACTTATTGTAATAAATTAAACCCTTAATATTTCCATAGCTTAACTGTCCTCCAAAAATAAAAGATGTATGATAACCCTGCTCTTGCAAATCTCTTGCTACACATGGCAATTTTACATATTTATCAAGTTGATTAACCATTATAACATTTGACAAAGCCGGATAACCACATAACACAGCAGCAATACCTTGATCACTTAGAGAACCACTTCCATATACTCTTGAAAAAATAATACCATCCTTAACAAGTTTATCAAAATTTGGGGTAATACTATCATAACCTCCTATAGAATGAATAAGGTCACCAGAAAAACTTTCCAACAAAATTAATACAATATTAGGGCGCTTTGTTGTTAAAACAATTTGAGTAGTATCTTTCTCAACATAATAAAGCGAATCAACAGTTTTTCTTGCATCTGAAAGTTTATAAAATTCAAAAGGGTTAGTGTTTTTATAGCGCATATTTTTTGTTACACTTGCCATAACATTCCACTGTGAATTTACTGCAGCAAGATTCAAAAAATTATTTTTAGAGAAATATACATCTGTCTGATGAACAGGAATTGGCTGGTAACCGCCTCTTATACCTAGTAATATTAAAACGGGAACCGTAATTAAAAAAAGAAATGACACAAGAAAGTTTCGTTTTTCCAATTTAAATCTAACATGAATATATCTGCGATAAAAATATATTCCAATACCTGTAAGCAAAACTATTCCTAATGTTCCAAATATCAACTCAGACCATTTTGCTGTATGAAACACTTCTGAAGGTTGACTCCAATATGAAATTGCTTTAAAATTTAATTTCACATGCCACTCACGATATAAAGGCAATTCACCAACAGTAATAACTACAGCAACTAATATTAATAAATAAGTAAACCATAAATTTAAAATATAAAAACCTTTCCACTTAATTAAAGATTGAAAAAGCAACAAAATAAACGAAACTCCTAACAAATAGCATGATGTTGATACATCGAGAATAATACTATACCAAAAAACTTTTAATATTTCTAGAAAATTTGAATTAAAAAGTTCATTGTAATTATAAAACATAAATACAATTCTCAAAAGCTGGAATAACAACATCCAGAATAAAAACTGTTTAAGAAAAATAAGAGGTATTCGTTTTGCCATTTATTATTTATAAATTTATTTTCAATAAAACAGTCACACTGAGCATAGTCGAAGGGTCTGGTTCGATTCCGCTCACCATGACCAGGGCATATAATAGTGACTATTAATTAGCATCACCCATTTCTTTCATTATTTTAGAAATTTCTGCTTCACTACTATGAAGTTTTTCTTTACAAAAAGCTAACAATTCTGCAGCTCTTTTAACTTGTTTTGCCAAGTTGTCTATTTCAATTTCTTCGTTTTCGATACACGCCACAATTTTTTCAAGTTCAGCGAATGCTTTGTTATAAGTTAATTCCTGTTTTGCCATACTTATTTTATTTTTTTACAATACTGGAAATTTTGCCATGAATAAACTCTGTTTCAATCTGGGTTCCTTCAACAATATTATCTATATTTTTAATTTGTTTTCCATTTTGAGTTGTTATAGAAAATCCCTTTTTTAGAATAGTCATTGGTTCGCACTGATTTAATAATCTTTGTGTAGAATCAACTCTTATGTTTTGAATATGAAACATTGACTTTAACAAAATTGAAAATTTATCATTCTCAATTTTAATCTGTCTTTTCTGAGATTTAATTAGGTCTGACCATGAATAATTAATTTTTCCTTCAATCTCATGAATATCTGATTTTACTACAGAAAACTTTCGTGAACTGGCAACAGCAATATCATAACCAGATTTATACAATCTTTCTTTTCTATTACGAACAATATCTTTTACGAAGTATGTTAAACGTTCAGAAATTAGTTCAATCTCATGCATTTTGTTATCGATAATAGATTGAGATTCGCTAATAATTTGCTCTGACATAGAATAAATTTCAGTTGCGAATTCAGAAAGCTTATCAATTAAAAAATCTGCAGCAGCAGTAGGAGTTTTAACTCTGGTATTTGCAACCATATCAACTACGCTCTGATCGCGTTCGTGCCCAATACCTGCAATTACAGGTAAAGGAAACTGACAAATATTTGATGCAAGATTATAACTATCAAAACAACTTAATTCCGCACGACTTCCTCCTCCTCTAATGATCACAACAACATCAAACTTTTCTATATTGTTATTTATTTTATCAATTGCAGCTAAAATTGAACTTTCGGCAGCTTCGCCCTGCATATAAGATTGAAATAAACAAGTATAAAAAATAAAACCAAATTCATTATTCGTAAGTTGAGAAATAAAATCATCATAACCTGCAGCAGTATTTGATGAAATTATTGCTATTCGTTGAGGAACAGCAGTCATTTCGAGCTCTCTGTTCATTTCAAAAACGCCATCAGCAACTAATTTTTGTATAGTTAATGTTTTCTTCTGCTCCATATCTCCTACTGTATAAGCAGGATCAATATCATGTATTGTTAAACTATAACCATATAACTCATGAAACTCAACAGAAACATTAACCATAATTTTCATTCCCTGAGCCAAACTGCTATTTGTGGAAGTTTCGAAATATGGTTTTATAAGCCTGTAAGTATTTGCCCATATATTTGCTCTTGCCTTTGCAACAATATTATCAGAAGATTCATCTTTCTGAATAAATTCAAGATAACAATGTCCAGAATAATTCTGACGAATCTCGCTTATTTCAGCAACAATCCAATAGGTTTTAATTAAATTTTCTTTTAAAACCTCTTTTACTAAGCCATTAAGCTGTGATAATGAAAGAAATTCGTGACTCATTTTTATTTTTTCACTATCAATCTTTTATAAGTATCTGTCTGAGTCTTAATTTTAATAACATAAGAACCAGCATTTAAAACCTTTAAGTTATTCAGATTAATAGTATTTAATGCATTTAAAATAAGTTTTGTTGAAGAACTTATTATTACATTTCCTACCATATCGGTTAATTCAACAGACATTTCCTGCGAGTTCACAGAATAAAATTCGATATAAATATCAGACGAAAATGGAACCGGATAAATATTTTTAATCTGATCTGTAGTATATGTTGAAATTGGAATATTACTTAGCAATGCATTTGCAATAGAAAAATCAGGAATACCAAATCCTAAAAGTGTGTCGGGGGTTAGATATTGATTAGCACTTTTTATAACAGCTTCCCTTATTTGCATATTAGTTGCAGTAGGATGAGCCTGCCATAAACATGCACACATTCCGGCAATAATCGGACAAGCAAAAGATGTTCCGCTTCCCTGTACTACGTTTCCACCTCCATCAATAATTGTTGTTCCCCATCCCATCGACGCCACATCAGGCTTTACCCTGCCATCAGCCGAATATCCTACAGAAGTAAACGGTGCAGGTTGTTTTGTAGCATTTACTGCACCAACAGTTAATATACTATCAGCATCAGAAGGAATTCCAATTTTATGCCACGGTTTATCTCCAGAATTTCCGGCACTGACAACAACTAGCAATCCTTTTCTTGACGCAATTTTTGCAGCCTTACTTGCAACAGATACATTTCCAGTTAAGTCTGCCCATGTATGATTCATAGATGGGTCATCAAATGTTGTATATCCAAGGCTTGAACTTAAAATATCTGCTCCCAGACTATCTGCATATTCAGCCGCACAAACCCACGTATATTCTTCGAAAATATATTCTGGCGCTGCTTCTTCACTTATAATAAGTGAAAAATTTGCACGTGGTGCAGTTCCCACAAAACTCCCGGGAATTAAACTTGCAATGGTTGATAAAACAGCTGTACCGTGTGTAGCAGACTCATAAACTGTATTATCATTAAAACCCGTAACAAAGTCCCTTGTTGAAATAATTCTATTATTTGCATAAAGAGAATCAAATGCACTGGCTGTATTTGTAGCAGTAAAACCTGCATCAACAACTGCAATCAACATTCCTTCACCTTTATAACCAAGATTATGTAGTGCATTACCATTTAACATTACTATCTGATTGTTTCCCTGCCCATAATTATAATAATCTGAAAGAGTTCCTAATTCTTTCTTCGGCATAGCTGATTTTTTTGCAACTAATGGTCTAACATATTTGTATGATTGAACAAAAGAAATTCCATTTACAGTTTGAAAAACGGTAGTATCTGTAACTTTTGCCAAAACTCCGTTTAACCATTTTGAACTATTAAAAACACTCAATCCGACTTGCCTAAGACTATCAATATAATACTGACTTACCGGAATATCTAATGCATCAATAGAAATATTTTGCGAAGTACGTCTGTTTAGTGCACGTTGTGATAGAAACTGATCAGGATTTAAAATTGAATAAGTTGAATTTAATTTATCAGTAAATTGTATCCAGTAATAACCAGGCTTTTGTGAAAACCCAATTAAAGAAATTAAAGACAGAACAGAAAAAAATAAAATTTTCATTTTTTATAATTTTAATTATTTGAAATTAATGTCTGATAATATAAATGCCCTATTGAAATTCGTTCTTCTATTGGTACTATTGGCTCATAGATGTCAATATAAGTAACTTTATTAATTGCAATAACTGTTTTATTAATTAGACCAATATCTTTTGCATATTGTTCATATTCATAATATTTATTAATCATACTCTCATTATTTTCTTCCACAACAGTTAACACTGAATCATAGTTTTTTTCATTTAATAATTCAGGTTTATCAAAACTTTCAACCTCATAGTATTTTGGATCTAAAATATTATATGCATTTCCATTCCAGCTATCATGTTTAATTAAAGGAAAAACAATTTTGACAATTCTTAAATTCTCTTCGACCTGTTGTGCCTGATTACTATTTATCTGAGCTACCCATACATCTTTTACCTCCCATGATGGCATTGAATCATACATAACATATCGCTCAATAGTGCACGATTTATTACCTGAGTTATCAATAAATGTTTCTGCAACTTTTTCTTTCAGTAAATATCTTGAAGTATCATAGATACCCATGGCAGTATCAATATTTATATCAACAACCTGATAAATTCTTTCTTTACCAACTATTAAAGGGAAATAATTATAACCATAATCAATATTATTTTCAGATTCTTTTCTGCAACCAGAAAAAATAACCACTAATAATATTGCAAAATAAATTATTGCTTTCATTTTGCAGGAATTATTTGAGTAGAAATAATCGTCTGATAGTATAACCGACCCCTAGAAATTCTTTGTTCAATTGGTAAACCCGGAATTATTTGAGCATAATCAATAGAAATAATTGTTTTATTAATAAGCCCAACATTAACAGCATAATTCTCAATAGTATGATATTTATTTATCATAGTTTCGCTTTTATCTTGATAAACTGTTAGAACAGAATCAAAACTCATATCATTTATTTCAAGTTGCTTATCAATATCAGTAATTGTAAAAGTTTTTGAAGCAAGAGTATTAAATGCATTACCATTCCAGCTTACACCTGATTTTGGAGGGAAAATTAATTTAACAATTCTAATATTTTCCTCAATACTAAATGCATTATTATTTGATACCTGATTTTCCCATACATCAATTAAATGCCAGTCTTTAGTAGAGTCAGCACGCGTAAATCTTACTATTCTCCAGGCAGGTTCGGATGCTATATCAGTATAAAATGAATCTACAATTTCCATTAACTCATAAGTAAGTGTAGAATCAAAATTTATATCCTTATCTATAGTTCTGTCCGTTACCTTGTATATACGTTGCAACCCTTTAGTTAATGGGAAATATGAATAATAGTAATTAACTTTATTTTGAGTATTTTCCTTTTGACAGCCAATAAAAAACACAGTTATAATCAATAGAAAAACAAATATTTGCCGAAAGGTCATAAATTGCATTTTGTAAATACAAATTTACATAATTATTCCACCACCTACAATATCATTTCCTTCATAAAAAACTGCAGATTGTCCGGGTGCTACAGCATGCATTTTTTCTTTTGTAATTACCTGTAATGCATTACCTTCAGGAATTAACGTTGCAACAACAGGAGGTGTTTTATATCTTATTTTAATTTCGACTTTATATTCAGGTTTAATTTCAGAGTACTTTATTAAGTTTATCTGATTAATTTTAAGTTTATAACTAACTAGATCATCATAACTACCTAATATAATTTCGTTTTTATCGGGATTTATAGCAACTACAAAACGAGGTTCACCTAAAGCAATTCCCAAACCTTTACGTTGTCCGATAGTATAATATGGAAAGCCTTTGTGCTGTCCTAAAATCTTTCCATCTGTTGAAATAAAATTTCCGGAACCAATATTTTTATCAATATCGGGAACCTGTGCTTTTAAAAAGTCACGATAATTATTTTCGGGAATAAAACATATTTCCTGACTTTCACGTTTTTCAACAAGCTTAACCAATCCTCTTGATGCTGCTTGTTTTTTTATATCTGATTTCATCCATTTACCTAATGGAAAAATTGTTCTTGCAAGATTTTCCTGAGTAAGCATCCATAAAAAATAGCTCTGATCTTTCGATTCATCAGCACCACGGCTTAAAACAAATCTGTCATTTTCTTTTCTTACCTGAGCATAATGTCCGGTTGAAACAAATTTGCAACCTAATTTATCAGCCAACTTAATTACTTCGCCCCACTTCGTTTCGGCATTACAACGAACACATGGATTTGGTGTTCTTCCAACCAAATATTCATTTACAAATTCAGTAATAACTGTATTTTTAAAATGTTCACGCAAATCTAACACATGATGTGGAATTCCTATTTTATCGGCAAAATTTTTTGCCTCCATTATTGAATCTATACTACAACATCCCTTTTGCTTTTCCCAACAACTTTCAGAAATGTAATCCCATGTACGAAATGTTACACCGATTAAATCATAACCCTCTTCTTTAAGGAATAAAGCAGCAAGTGAACTATCTATTCCACCACTTAAACAAATCAGAACCTTATCTTTTAACATTATTCAAAATTGCTTCCTTTTGACTTTCCACCTTTATAAAAATCACCCTCATTTGGCTCAGGAATTTTACCTTTCATCCCCTCCCATTCCTTCATTTGTTTTTTGAACTCTTCGTTGTATTTTTCTTCGTTTACAAGTTGTCCATTAACATATTCCATTTCCTTCCAGATAGTTCCATCAGCATTATACATTATCCATTTACCATCAGGAAAATCGTTCTTATAACGACCCTTTAAATATACACTTCCACTCTCAAAATACACATTAAAAGGACCATCGCGTTTATCATTTATATGCTTAGTTTCAAATCTTACTTTTCCATCTTCATAAAATGTTTTCCAAACACCATCTTTTTTTCCTTCTTTATAATTAATAACTGTAAGTTGCTTCCCATTCGGGTAAAAACTTTTAACTGCCCCGTTCCTGATACCTGAATTATATGATTCCTGAGCTTTTAGTACGCCATCAGTTCCGTAATAGTTCCATATACTGTCTTTAATATTTTGGTTAATATATTTACCATCAGCCATTCTTTTTTTGTTATCCCAATAAAGAACTGCATATCCAACACTACCTGTTTTATTGTAATTTATTACAGCCTTTAATACTCCGCTTTCATAATATCTTTTATATTCACCAATTAATTTATTCATAACAAAATATCCGGTAAAAGCAGTTTTTCCACTTGCATATTTCCGGTGCCATTTACCCTGACGATTTCCCTGAATATCAGTATAATTAATAAGTTTTGTTGTATCACCAGCATTTTGCCCAACGTTTTGGGCAAATGAAACAGGTAACATACTTATTAAAAGAATAAACAGAATAATAAAATTTCGCATTGCGGTGAATTTTAAATAAACAACGAAATTAATAAAAAAAAATTACCTATAAATAAAAAACCTAACAGGTCTTTAAGACATAATAGGTTTAAATGGACTTAATATTTCAAAATACTACTCAAACAAAATCTTTGATGTAAAAGAATTCTCGGCTGAATTTGCTTTTAATATGTATAATCCAGCTGGAATACCATTTCTTAATATTAATAATTCTTCAGTAGAATTTACTTTTTGTGAATAAACAACTTTTCCTAAAATATCTATAATTTCGATAGATTCAATTAATTTACTATTTGTATTAATAGTAAATGATTGTTTAATCGGGTTTGGGAATATTTCAATATTTAATTTAGAATTAGTCTCTTTTATTGTACCAAAACAAAATCCACTATTTTGACAATAAACTACATTTGGACCAATTATACCAGTATTAATTCCAAATGTATTTGTTAACATACAACAAAAGTCAAGAACGCCAATTACTTTACCTAAATTAGTACTGTTATGCTGAACACAGAATCTATTTGTACTAGCTACAGCATCAAGAGTATCTTTATTTGTAAAATCATTACTTATTAATGTTGAGCCATTATTATACCAATGAGCATCATGATTTATGGTATCTCCATTTGTACAATCGGCATAAATTGTAAGTAAACCATTTACATTATTGTAAAATTTTCCGGCATTTGTATAATCTGTAAAATTTAAAATACCATTATTGTATGAAGTAGCATTATTATAATGATTTATAAATGTAATAGTTGTACTATTTATAAAAGTCCCATTATTAAAAAAGTTAATTCCACTAATTCCTCCACTATTGGTTAATTGAGCAGAGCTATATAAATTATTAGACTGTATAGTTCCTGTATTATTTAAGTTTACAGCTAAATATAAACTATCATTAGAATTTAATGCTCCAGAATTTGATAGTGTGCCACCATAAAAAGCCATTTTTGAAAGCGTAACTGTTCCTGCATTAGTAAAGCTACCTCCAGACTGTCCAAATGCTCGCGGAGTAGCATCCTGAATTAAAGATCCACCTGCATTAATAGTTATAGAGCCACTCGTGTATCCCCAATTACTAGTTAAAGTTACTGTATGATTAATAACCACATCACTTCCAGGTGTTGGCACACACATACAATCCCATGTTGTTGGCATTGTCCAGTTACCATTAGCAACTGATGTTCTTGTTTGAGCAAATATATTGCTAACAAAGAACAAAGAAACAGTTAAAGTAAATAATGATTTCATAATTTATAGTTTAAGTTTAATGCAAATATATAAGGATAAAGTTTATAATTAAATTATTCTAATAAAGATTCTCTTTTTTACATAATAACCTTAATATGGTTAAATCTGTATAAGTTTCTCTTCTTGAGTTTCCAGCAATTAATATATTCCCGTCTTTTTGCAAAGCTGCTGCATAAGCATAATTACATCTATAGTTTTTAGATACTTTGGAAATAATTTTCCCTCCTCGTCCAAAAGTTTTGTCAAGTTTACCCTGATTAGTGTATCTTATTGCTTTAATATTGGTTATAGTATCTGTTGTTAAATTTCCGATTAAAATAACCTTACCGTCATCCTGTAATAATGATGAATTAACAATTTCTATAGATCCTTTTTCATCGTTAATTACAATACCTTTATTACCAAATGTAGAATCAATTTTGCCATCCATTAAATATCTCACAGCAGCAAAATTGCTAAACTCTTTATTAAAAACATGTCCACTGGAAATAATCTTACCATCAGGCTGAACAAGGATTGAAGTAAGATTATCATTCTGCTCGCTTATTGAAGTAACAACAACACCATTTTTCCCAAATGACTCATCAATAAAACCATCAGGAAAATACCTTACCATTGCAAAATCTGAGTATATCCCATTTCTTATATCACCACCTAAAATAATTTTTCCATCATTCTGAATTACTACCGAATTGGCTATTGCATCTGAATTTAAAATATCTGAAACAACAATTCCGGAATCACCGAATTGAGTATCAACATGGCCATTTTTTAGAAATTTTGCCATTGCAAAAGAATATTTTTTACCATCAAAAGTTTTTCCTGCAGCAATAATTTTATCATCAGTCAGAATTTGAATTCCTAATATAACATCCAAATATTTCCCAATTGAAGTAACCGAGATTCCATTCTTTCCAAAAGAACTATCTAATATACCATCATTATTATATCTAACTAAAGTAAAATCTTCTTTTACCTCATTACCTATATATCCGGCTACGATAATTTTACCGGTTGATTGTATCTTGACGGAATTTGCAATATCATAATCCCCTCCAATCGGTGTTATAATTTTACCTTTATTTCCGAATGAAGTATCTATTGAACCATCTAAATTAAAACGGCAAACAGCAAAATCTTCGTTTACACCGTTATCAGTAAAACCAGCTAAAACAATTTTACCGTCTTCCTGAATTGCTATTGACTTTGTATAATCATTATCGCAATTAATATCAGTAATTGTAATCCCCTTTTTTCCAAATTTTTTATCAAGTTTACCATCTTTTTGAGAGAAACCAAAAAGACATATAAAAATTGATATCACTAATAAAAATAATTTCAGAAACATATTTATTTCAATATTGAAAACAATTGAAAAACTCAATCAAAAACAAAATTATATATTATTAATCATATTAATTAAATTAAAAACGATTACCATTAAAATTTAAACATAATTTTTATGCTTAAAAAACATTTCAAAAAATATAATTTAGCAAAAAAACACATTTAAACAAACTACATATCAGTATCATATAACAATTAATTCAAAATTTACATTTTGCATTAAGTATTTGCATACCTTTGTCACCCTTTATCTTTTTTGAAAAATAATTTAGAATGAAATTTATAACTTTTTTAATGCTTTCGTTTTGCTTAATAGGGCAAAGCTTTGCACAAACTACTGTTAAGGGCCGTGCTGTTGACAGTCAAACAAAACAACCTATTCCAGGAGTAACTGTTAGTATTCAGACTTTTGAAACGAAAACAGATGCTAAAGGGAATTTTGAACTTTCTGTAGTACCCGGTGATTATTCAATCACAATTGTTTCCGAAGACTTAGCTGCTTATACATCAAACATTAAAGTTCCTGAAAATGGAATTGACCTTGGTGATATTGGCATGAGTGCAAAAAGTTCAAATGCTGAAGGTACAGGTGTTGCTGAGATAACCTTATCAGATTCCGATTTTGATAATGATAAATCGGGACAATCTGTTTCAGGATTACTTCACTCTTCAAACGATGCATTTGTATCTGCAGCATCTTTTTCATTAAGTGCAGCAAACTTCAGAGTTAGAGGTTATGATGGTGCAGACATTATGATGTACATGAATGGCTTGCCATTAAACGACCCTGAAAACGGTCGCGCTTCATATTCTGAGTGGGGCGGTCTGAATAATGTAACAAAGAACAAAGACAGCCAACATGGATTAACTCCATCAACTTATGCACTAGGTACTATTGGTGGCGAAACAAATATTAACACTTGTGCAGGTCAAATAAGAAAACAAAGTAATTTTTCTTATGCCATGGCAAATAAATCTTATAACCATAGATTAATGTATACTTATGCAACAGGTATGCAGGAAAATGGTTGGGCATTTGTTTTAAGTGGTTCAAAAAGATGGGCAGAAAATGGATACGTTGAAGGAACATGGTATGATGCTTATTCATATTTTGCTGCTGCAGAAAAGAGACTTTCCGATAAACACAGCCTGGCTCTAACATTTTTAGGTTCACCATATAAAAGAGCAATGCAGGCAGGTGCTGTTCAGGAAGCATACGATTTAACCGGCTCACATTATTATAACCCTAACTGGGGATTTCAGGGTGATGAAAAAAGAAATGCAAAAATTCGTAACGTTCATCAGCCATCAATTATGCTAACAGATAATTTGAAAATTAATGATGCTACAAAACTCACAACATCTGTTGGATATTCTTTTGGCAGATTCGGAACAACTGCGTTGAATTGGTATAATGCGAATGACCCACGCCCGGATTATTACAGATATTTACCTAGTTACCAAATAGCTGACACAAACGTTGCAGGAGTAATTCCTTCAATGATGGCAAATAACTGGGCTAACAATCCATCTATTAGCCAAATTAACTGGGATCAATTATATCAGACAAACTATTTAGCAAATGGCGCTGGTCAATCGGCAAGATACGTTGTGGAAGAACAAAGAAAAGACAACAAACAATTAAGTTTCCATGCAAATTTAAATCATCAGTTAAATGATAATATTACTATTAATGGTGGCTTGATGGCACTATCAAGTAACACACATTATTTTAAAGTAATGTCTGACTTACTTGGAGCAAATTATTGGTTAGACGTTGACCAGTTTGCTGAAAGAGATTTTCCTAGTGATCCAAATGCAATGCAAAACGACTTAAATAATCCTAACAGACACATACAGGTTGGAGATAAATTTGGTTATGATTATAATTTGCATTTCAATCAGGAGCAATTATGGGGAATGAGTCAGTTCCGTTATAATAAAGTTGATTTTTATGTTGGATTACAATTGACTAACACTTCTTTCTGGAGAGAAGGTAATGTGAAAAATGGTCGTAACCCAAATAATTCTTTTGGAAAAAGCGAAACATTAAACTACTTAAATTATTTAACAAAAGGTGGCATTACCTATAAATTAAGTGGACGTCAATATTTTGTTGCAAATGCTACATATTATACAAAATCACCTTTACCTGAAAATGCTTTTCTTACACCCCGTGTTAGTAACCGATTATTAACTAATCTTGAAAATGAAGTTGTATTTGGTGGTGAATTAAGTTATATTTATAAAGGCGAAAAAATAAATGCACGATTAACTGCATATGAAACTTCATTTAATCACCAGACCGATGTTAAGAGCTACTATGATGACCAATATCATTCATTCGTACAGATAGCATTACAAGGCATTGACAAGATACATCAAGGTATTGAGTTTGGTGCTGATGTAAAATTAACAAAAGAAATTACCGCCTCATGTGCAATTAACTTAGGAAATTACAGATATACTTCTAGACCAAAAGAAACACTTTCTGCCGAAAACAATTCCGTTCCGGATCAGGTATATACAGTATATCAGAAATATTTCTATGTCCCATCTGGACCACAGAATGCAGGTTCATTAGGTTTAAAATACAATAATTCTAAGTTCTGGTTTTTTAGTGCCAATTTTAATTATTTTGATAAAATGTATCTTGACTTTGCTGCATCTCCCAGAACAGAATTTGCAATACAAACACTTGACGTTGGGCTTGGAGATCCTATTATTAACAAAGTAACAGAACAAGAAAAACTTGATGGTGGTTATACTGTTGATTTATCTATTGGTAAATCATGGAAGATTAAAGAATATTATTTTGGTATTAATTTTAACCTAAATAATGTATTAAATAACCAAGACCTTATTACTGGAGGATACGAACAATTACGTTTTTCGTATGATATTGCATCATTAGATAAGTTTCCACCGAAGTATTATTATGGTTATGGCAGAACTTTTTTCTTAATGTTTACATTCAGATTTTAATTTATCATTAAAATAAAAAACTTAATATGAAACATATATTTAAAATATCATTAATTCTATTTTCTTTAGGATTAACATTTCTCACAGGGTGTATTAAAGAAGATTTTGACACTCCTCCAGCCCCTTATTTTATATTTAACGAGACATTTAAAGATTCGCTCGGTTCATTTACCCAGTATAGTGTTACAGGAGCTCAAGTATGGGCTGCTGCTGTGTATAGCGGAACAACTTATGCTAATATGTCTGGCTATTCAGGTTCATACAATGCTAACGAAGATTGGTTAATAAGTAAACCAATAAATTTTGACAGCTATAAGAATGAAACTTTAAGTTTTAATTCAGCTACAAAATATGGTAATCCTGGAGATGGCTCATTAAAACTTTATACTTCTAACGATTATACTGGAACAGGCGATCCACACCTTGCAACATGGGTAGAAGTAACTCCAATAAATATTTCACTTGGTAACTTTACATGGGTAAGTTCAGGACCAATTAATTTATCTTCTGTTACAGGAGCTAAAGTTTATATTGCGTTTAAATATCTATGCACTACCACTGGTGTACCTACATGGGAGTTAACTAAAATAAAACTAACAGGTGAGCCATTATAAGCAATCATAAACTCAATTAATAAAATTCATAAAACTTAAAATATGAAATACACATCTAAACTTTACATCCTTGTTCTATCAATGGTTGTAATATTTTTTAATGGTTGTATAAAAGAAAAATACAGCACCCCTGAACAAAAAACTCCAAAAGTTGATTTTACGTCTAATTTAACTATTGCAAAATTAAAAACTGCCTCAACAGGTTTTGTTTCAATTGGAGATACGATGATAATCGGCACCGACACTATCGTAAACCCTATAATTCAAGGCATTATAAGTGCAGATGATGAATCGGGAAATATTTATAAAACTATTTATTTACAAGATAATACAGCCGGAATTCAAATTGCTGTTGATAAAACCAGTTTGTACACAACTTTTAAAAAAGGACAAAGAATATTTGTAAAACTAACAGGCTTGTATTTAGGCGTCTATGGAGGAGTACCACAAATTGGTTATACTTATGGAGGAACTATTGGTCGTATACCCGAAGTTTTAATTAACACTCACATTTTTAACGACAGTTTACCTGGCAATCCACCAACTCCAATTATTCGCACTATACCTTCAATAGTTGGTGGCGACCCAAACCTAAATATGCTTGTAAAATTAACTAAAGTACATTTTGCAGAAGTTGGTAGCGTATATGCTGATGTAAATGTTACAACAAATCGCACAATATTAGACTCTGCAGGAAATTCAATTATCTTAAGAAACAGCGGATATGCAAACTTTAGAGCTGAACTAATGCCTAAAGGACAAGGAGATATTGTTGGTATTTTAAGCGAATACAGTGGAGCAAAACAATTTTACATTCGTGATTTAAATGATCTTCAAAACTGGGATTCTACAATAATTTATCCGGTAAATATTATTAATGAAACCTTTACTACCAGCCTTGGCACTTTTACTCAATATAACGTACTTGGTGATCAGATATGGGCAGCATCTTCTTATGGTGCTAAAATGAGTGGCTATTCTGGTTCATATTATGCTAATGAAGACTGGTTAATTAGTCCTTCTATCAATTTTAACAATTATAATTCAGAAACATTGAGTTTTATTTCAACGATGAATTATGGAACTGCAGGTGATGGTTCATTAAAACTTTATACTTCTTTAGATTATTCAGGAACAGGTAATCCAAATCTTGCCACATGGACTGAAGTTACTCCATTAACTTTATCACCCGGCAGTTGGACAGATACTCCTTCAGGAAACATTGATTTATCAGCATTAAATGGAACTAATGTTCATTTCGCTTTTAAATATACTTGTTCAACTTCAAACGTTGCTACATGGGAATTGACAACACTTATGCTTAGCGCTAAACCAAACTAGACTAAATCATAATAAATAAAAAAGGGTTTTCTTAAATAAGAGAACCCTTTTTTTTATAAAATATTTTCGGGATTTATTATCTTTGAAAAAATAAGAAATTACATGGCCGAATTTATTGTATCTGCACGAAAATACCGCCCCGACACATTTAAAACAGTTGTTGGTCAGGAATCTATTACAACTACACTAAAAAATTCAATTAAAACCAAGCATTTAGCACATGCTTATTTATTCTGTGGTCCACGTGGTGTAGGAAAAACAACTTGCGCAAGAATTTTCGCAAAAACCATTAATTGCTTCAATCCTACCGAAAATATTGAGCCTTGCGACGAATGCGAATCATGTAAGGGGTTTAATAAATCAAGTTCATTTAATATTCACGAACTTGATGCTGCATCAAATAATTCTGTTGATGGTATGCGAAATTTAATCGATCAGGTTAGAATACCACCACAATTAGGAAAATATAACGTGTATATAATAGACGAGGTTCACATGCTCTCTACCTCTGCATTTAACTCATTTCTAAAAACACTTGAAGAACCTCCTGCTCATGCAATTTTCATTCTGGCAACAACCGAAAAACAAAAAATTATTCCAACTATACTTTCCCGTTGCCAGATTTTTGATTTTAACAGAATAAATATTAACGATATTGTAGGACATCTGCAATTTGTTGCCGAAAGCGAGAATGTAATCGCAGAATCTGAAGCATTAAATGTTATTGCACAAAAAGCTGATGGTGCAATGAGAGATGCTTTATCAATTTTCGATCAGATTGTAAGTTTCTGTGGTAATGAAATAACCTATGATAAAGTAATAGATAACCTAAATGTTCTCGACTACGATTATTATTTTAAACTCACTGAAAATTTTATTTCAGGAAATATACCTCAATCGCTAATTCTTTTTAATGAAATTCTTTCAAAAGGATTTGAATCACAATTTTTCATTACCGGTTTAGCTGCTCATTTCCGCGATCTTTTAGTTTGCAAAGATTCTATAACTATTCAACTACTTGAAGTAGGTAAATCAATTGCCGACAGATATAAATTTCAGGCAAACCAAATTGGAATCGACTTCATATTCAAAGCTTTAGAAATCAGCAATCAATGTGATATCGATTATAGGAATAGCCATAACAAAAGACTACATGTTGAATTAGCTCTTGTTAAAATTTGCAATCTGTCAGGTCATATTACTTCAAATCAGATTAATACAAATAACTCAAGCAATCAGATTAAAACTAATCCAGAGATTTCAAAAACCGAAACTATTACTCAAAAACCAATTATTCAGACTAATACTTCAACAATAAATCAAACTGTTAACACAACACTCAAAACTAGCCCCAGTGTAGTTAAAGAAGAAAAAACAGAATACAAATCTGAAGAAAATTCAAAGCCAAAAAGCTTTATGATAAAAAAAGCTTTAAATGAAGATAAAACTGAAAAAAATACGTCAACAACTCAAACTTCAATCACAACCGAAGCTAATTTTAATACTCCATTCACAAACGAAGAACTTGAAAAAGTATGGCTTCAATATGCAGATACTAAAAAAGGTGCAGTAAGAATTAGCCCAATGCTTTTATCAAGTATTCCGAAACTCTCGGAAAATAATCAGATTATTGTTCAGGTTATTACTAAATCACAGGAAGACGAGCTAAAAAAAATGCATGATGAGATTTTGTATTTTTTAAAGCAAAATCTTAAAAATAGCAGCATTACAATTAAAGTTGAAGTAAGTGAGCACACCGAAAAAGAAAATGCAAAACCATATACAGATATTGAAAAATATCAGTTCTTTGCGCAAATGAATCCTGCTTTATTAAAAATGAAAGACAGATTGAATTTAGATTTTGACCGTTAAATAAAAAAGCACCAAGATCCTTAGACCTTGGTGCCAACCCCTAAAAACTTATAGAAAAAACTACTATTATAACTATATGACAGCAAAACTTATTTTATGGTTGCCTGTATTTTTTTATTTAACATTTTTTAAATAATCAAATCTATTTACAAAACCACATAATAAATCAGTATTTTTTTTGTTTACATTTACCATTAGTTTAAGTAAAATATGCAATTGAAGAAAATATTAATTTTTACCTCAATAATTGTTATTACAGTTTTTGCATGTAAAAAAGAAAAATTTTTTACTGATAATGGAGCATCACTAACATTTTCAGTAGATACAATTCAGTTTGATACTGTTTTCACCACTATTGGTTCGGCAACACAAAATTTTAAAGTTTATAATCCATATAATAAACCTATAAAAATTTCATCTATTTCTTTAGCTAAAGGGGATAATTCATTTTTCAGATTAAATGTAAATGGAGTAAGTGCTCGTAGTGTAACAGATATTGAATTAGATGCTAATGACAGCATATATATTTTTGTTGAAGTTCGTGTTAATCCTAATAATACCAGCAATCCTTTGATGGTTCAGGATTCCATTGTATTTATTACTAATGGAACGGTTCAGGACATTGATTTAATTGCATGCGGACAGGATGTAAATTTTATTAACGGAGAAGTTATAAGTTCAGATACAACATGGACAAGCTCAAAACCATTTTTAGTTTACAATTCAATGCTAGTTGATTCTAATGTTACCTTAACTATTTCACAAGGGACTAAAATTTATTTCCATCATGGCTCCAGAATGTATGTTAAAGGAACTTTAAAAGCATCAGGTAGCCCAAGTGAACCCATAGTTTTCAGAAATGACAGATTAGAACATTGGTATGATGATGTACCCGGGCAATGGGTAGGAATATACTTCTATCCCGGAAAAATTATGGGCAGCAAAGACAATGAGCTACATTATTGCGAAATTAAAAATGCAATTATAGGAATACAGGCTGATACAAATTACAATGTTAACCCTACCGTAACAATATCCAACACAAAAATATTAAACATGAATGCAGTTGGTATTTTTGGGCAGGGAACAAATATATTAGCCTGGAATTGTGTTATTGCAAACTGCGGGCAATATGCATTAGCCCTAACAATTGGTGGCAATTATGAGTTTCATCATTGCACAATTTATAATTCGTGGCAATATGCAAACAGACAAACTCCTTCATTAGTTCTAAACAATTATTATCAGGATAATAATGGTAATTACCATGTTAGAGCATTAAATAATGCTTTATTTGAAAACTGTATAATTTATGGTGGATTAGAAAATGAAATAGGTCTTGATGCCTTTAACTCTGCTTCAGTTTTTAATTATAAATTTAAATATTCATTACTAAAAATAGCTGATAATATTGCAACAACTGACGTTATCCATTGGGATAATGTTTATAAAAATCATACTCCCGGCTTAAAAAATCCTGATGAAAATGATTTCTCATTAGATACACTTGCATATACGAAAGACAAAGGCTTCGATAATATCAACTCGGCATACTTTAATGACATTTTAGGTAATTATCGCTTTTCATATGGACTTCATCCTGACCTAGGTGCCTATGAAAGACTAGACAGTAAATGAGAAAACTATTCTACATATCATCACTAGTGCTTATTGTTATATCTTGCAAAATACAGGATAAAACAGAAAAACATATTGATAAATTAGACTATAACGATCAAAGGGGATATTTCAGAGTTGTTTCATATAATGTTGAGAACTATTTCGATCCTTTTAACGACAGCTTAACAAATGATGAAGATTTTACGCCTGAAGGAAATCATTTTTGGACATGGAATAAATATAAAGATAAACAAAATAAAATTTACAAAGTTTTATCAGCAGTTGGTGGATGGGAACTACCTGAAATTGTTGGACTTTATGAAGTTGAAAATGAATTTGTATTAAAAGATTTATTAAAAAACACTCCATTAAAATGGAGAAATTACGAAATAGTTCATAAGGAATCGCCGGATAGACGAGGGATTGATGTTGCCATGCTATATAGAAGCGACAAATTTAAACTTTTTTCGAAGCAATTTATGCCAATAATATTTGCATTCGACACAACTAAGAAAACACGTGACATACTTTATGCTAAAGGCTGCACAAAAGATTTAGACACATTACATATATTTGTAAACCACTGGCCATCGCGACTAGGCGGACAAACAGAATCAGACATGAACCGTCAGGCTGTTGCTAAGATTTTAAGAAATAAAATCGACTCTATTTTTTTAGCAAATCCACTTAGTAATATTATTGTTATGGGCGATTTTAATGACGAACCTGATAACATTAGTATTACAGAAATACTAAAAGCCGGTCATAATTACGATTCAGTCTCTCCCGGAAACCTTTATAATCTTGCATGGTATATGAAAGAAAAAAAAGGCATGGGAAGCCTTAAATACCAAGGAGAATGGGGCTTAATTGACCAGATAATGGTATCTTCTTCACTTTTATTAAAAACTAATTCGATTTTTACAAGTACCGAAAACGCTAAAGTTTTTAAAGCCGATTTTTTAACAGAACCTGATGAAGCATTTATTGGAGACAAACCTTTCCGCACTTTTATTGGCTTTAAGTACCACGCTGGCTTTAGCGATCACTATCCAATTTTTATAGACTTATTTCGCAAATAAAATTTTCATTATTTTGTTTTGTAATAATAAAATTATTACTTTAGCTTAATTAACCGAACAACTCTGCCCAAACATTTGAGAACTAAGTATTACATATTGTTTTTATTGATTTCACTTGTTTTTTTTTCATTTAGCTATAATACTAAATGTCAGAACACTCAGAAAAACATTGCGATTAACGAATCAAATCTTACATCTACACAATTATTAGAAAAAGCTAAGAATTTTTTCCCAGACAGTCTTGATTTAGTAATTAAATACGGAAGAATGTGTCTGGAGGCTTCAAGAACTGAACATGCAGATAAATCAGAAACAGAAATTCTGGATTTATTAAGTAAAGCATTTTACTTTAAAGGAAACAAACAAGAATCTTACACTTATCTGCAATTAGTTAAAGTTAAATATGAAAACCAAAAAGATATAAATAATCTTTGTATAACATTAAACCGTATAGGCTCTATTTATAACGAATGGGGACTTTACGACGAAGCAATGCAGTACTTTGTAAAAGCATTAAAGATAGTTGAAAAACCAAATGACAATGGATCATATGGCGACAGAATAGCTCAAAGTTGTAATAATTTAGGTTTGTTATATAAAGACCTTGAAGAATACGATAAAGCTTATGAATATTGCAACAGAGCATTAAATTATTATAAAAAATCAAATAATCAAAAATCAATAGGATTTAGTTTAAATAACTTAGGGATTATATACAAAAGACTTGGAGAATATGAAAAAGCTTTGAGTTATTATAATGAATCGTTAATTATAAAAAGAAAGTTAAATGAAAAAGGTGGTACAGCAAATACCCTAGGTAATATTGGAGATATATACCGACTAATTGGTAAATACGACCTTGCATTAAAAAATTATAATGAGGCATTAATCACAATGACTGAGTTGAGTGATAATTACGGAATAGCCAATACTTTAAACAACATTGCGATTATTAACAACATTAACAATAATCCTGATCAAGCAATAAATCTTTTAAATGATGCTATGCCATTGGCTAAGAAGAGTGGCTTAAGAGATTTGCAAAAAGATATTTTAAAAACTTATTCTGAATCTTTTGAAAAAAAGAATGATTTGAGTAACTCGCTTAAATATTATAAACAATATACAGAATTAAAAGACAGTATTTTTAACGAAGGTAACGCAAAAAGAATTTTAGAACTCGACGCAGCATACAGCTCAGAAAAAAGAGAAAGAGAGAATGAAAACCTTAGATTAAAAAGCCAAAAGAAAGATGAAGAAATTGCTGCTCAGATTTCAATGAAATACATACTTCTTTTAATAATAATATTCATCTTTTTTATTTTGTTACTATTCTTTGTCAGATCAAAAATATTACATAAATCACAAAAAGTATTAGAAGAAAAAAATGTACATATTGCTCATATTAATGAAGAATTAATATCTGTAAATGAAGAACTAGATCAAAGAGTACAGGAAAGAACTTCAGATCTACTTAAAGAAATAAGCGAAAAAGAAATTGTTTTACACGAAGTAAAACTTGCGTATAAAAAAGCCGAAGAAGCAAATCTTTTAAAAGATGCATTCTTAGCTAATATAAACCATGAAATAAGAACACCTTTAAGCGCAATAATAGGACTAGCCGAAGTAACCCGTAACAAAATTCCTAAAACACATGACACTTCAATAACAAAATACATAGAAGGAATTCAGCAAAGCGGTCACCGATTATTAAATTTACTAAATAACATACTTGATATTAGTAGAATAGAAGCAAATGATTTTAAAATTAATATTGGTATTTCTGACGTTAATAAAATTGTAAGAAATGCAGCTGATTTATTCAGATTTGTTATAAATGAAAAAGGATTAAAGCTTACTCTTAATTTAGCCGAAACTCATAGTATTATTGCTGATTTTGACATACTGACTAAAGTTACTGCCGATATTATCGACAATGCTGTTAAATATACCTCTGGTGGAGTTATTGAAATTTCAACAGGTTATAATATTGGGTCAGGTGAAGTTTTTATTAAAATTACAGATTCGGGAATTGGTATTGACGAAAATTATTTACCACATATTTTTGAGACTTTCAGGCAGGAAAGTATGGGTTATGCCAGATTATATCAGGGTGCAGGACTTGGTTTGCCACTTGCAAAAAGGCTAATGAAACTAATGAATGGCAGAATTGAAGTTTCAAGTAAAAAAGATTTTGGAACTACTGTTTATATTTATATACCATCTGCAAAAGATCATAATAGTTCTATATCTAATGCTTCTATACAATCTGTTACAATTCCAGATAATGATGTATTAATTAAAGGATTTGAAATTCTATTGGTTGAAGATGATAAATTTAATGCTCTGTTTCTTCAAACAATTTTAGAATCTGTTGGTAATGTTTCTTTAGCTACAGGTGGCGAAGAAGCTCTTTTACTCATCAGTGAAAAGATTGCAAACAATAAAACTTTTGATATTGTTATATTAGATATTAATTTACCCGAAAACTGGGAAGGCGTTCAGCTAAAGAAAGAAATTGTAAATAAGTATAACCAATATGCACACATTCCATTTATAGCACAAAGTGCATACTCCCTAAAAAGCGACAAAGACAGAATTTTGAATGAAGGCTTCATTGATTTCCTTACAAAGCCAGTTGACTCTGAAAAACTACTTAATGCAGTAAAAAAGCAGTTTGTTAAGAAAATTGATAATTAACAGGAACTGCATTTAAAAACACCTGAAATTTGTTATTAGTGACTCCGCCGAGCGGTGGATTGCTGGTTGTTATTTTAGGTGGTGTTAGCGGTTGGCATACTTTATTCATATTCTTTTCCACAATGTGGACATTTTTTAGATTCATTATTCTTTTTCCCGATTTTTTCCATAAATCCTGCGCTTACTAATCCAGTTGGTAAGGCAACTAATCCTATCCCAAGTATTGCAATTATACCACTTAGAATTTTTCCTAATCCAGTTATTGGATAAACATCTCCATAGCCCACTGTTGTTAAAGTTGCAATAGCCCACCAAAAACAAGAAAGTATATTTGAAAATTTATCAGGCTGAACTTCTCCTTCAACGTAATACATCAGAAAAGAAGCTATAAAAAGAATCAATAATGCAACAAATCCTGTCATTGCCAATTCAGACTTTTTCTCCTTTATTACGGAGTAAATAAGGCTTAATGAATTATTATATCTATTAATTTTAAATATTCGAAAAAATCTCATTAATCTTAGAATTCTTACAAATCTCAAATCAATTTTTATAATAAATGGTAAATAAAAAGGTGTTATTGCTAATAAATCAATTATTCCATAAAACGAAAAAACAAACTTAAAAGCAGATTTAATTTTACTTGAAGAAGGATAAGTTAAGTTTGATACATAAATTCGCAGAATATATTCTATAGAGAAAATTATTACAGAAATTATTTCAATTAGTCTTAAAAACAATTTTAAGGATTCTTTTATTTCAGGAATAGTTTCAAGAATCAAAGCAATTACATTTATTATAATCAATGACATAATGCAATAGTCAAAAATCAAATTAATCTTTGACCCATGAGAACCTTTTTCAACTAATCGATATATTTTCTTTCTAATCATTTGGGCAGACATGTTTTTTATACTTGTGTTAGTAACTACTGCACTATGTTTTTATATTTTTCTTTTTTATATTGATTCGTTAAAATTAATGCATCGTTTCTTTATGTTTTTCATAAATCATTTGGCAAACTTTATCCATTGCTTTAAAAATAGCAATATCAAAATTAGGAGTTTTAGTAATACTTGTCAAAGTTATTATAGCATTGTACAAAATGTCATTATCTTTGCGTCCAATACGTTCAATAAAATTTATTTTCTTACTTCCTTTAGGAGAATCTGAAACAATAATTTCTTCCGAAGTTATATCTATTGCAAATAAAATATTCTTATTCATTCCTCTTTAATTTGGTTTATAAATTATTAGTGTAAATAGCATCGTCCATTAGAATTAGTTGTCCTATTTTTACATCTCGCGCCTTTTTTTGTTGTTCCTGTGCATTGGCTAGAAGTAGTTGAAGAATTTTTAGATGTAGAGGATTTTGTTTGAGTTGTTTTGTTTTGGCAACAATTAATTCCTACTTTTTTATTATGTACTTTACAATAACAACTATTTGATTTACTTCGATTGCATTTTTGACAAAGTAACTGAATATTTGAGGCATCACTACTACCACCGCAAGAATATGGAGTGATATGATCATATTCTAAGCTTTGAGAACTACCGCAACATTGGCACATACCACCATCTCTCGCAAAAACGACTTTTTTTGTTGTTACTGAAATATAACGGCTTTGAGAAAAACTACAAACACTTAATATAAGTAGTGATAAGATTAAATATAATTTTTTCATCTTATTGTTTGTATTTATTAATTTGTTTAGGCAAATTTTATGCTTGTCCCTAACTATTATATAAGTATACCTTTATTTATTTATAATCAATTATAATTTAACCCAAATATAAACAATAACAAACTAATTACAAAACAAAAGCATAGTTCTTGTAATTTGCAATTAGTATAAACTTAACAATTTATAACAATGATTCGTGAACACGCAATCACCTATTAAGTTTTTTATTATAATGTTTTGTGGTATTTGTTACGAGTTACTTCGGGTACTCTATTCTTGAGTGATAAATATTCTTTAGTTTCTTTTTAAATATTTCTTTTGCCTCAGAAATTTCCTTAAGATTAATAGCTGCATTATCAAATTGCTTTTCTGCCATTTGATTTGTAACAATATTCTCAACAAGTTCATTAATTGACTGCTCTGTATATACCTTAAGGCTTCTTGCCGAGGCTTCAACAGCATCTGCCATCATCAATACTGCTGTCTCTTTAGTTGACGGAGGCAGACCTTTGTATGTAAACTTCTGTAAATCGACACTAGATTCAGGAAATTTTTTAATAAATGATTTATAAAAATACTGAACCTTAGTATTACCATGATGACTTCTGATAAAATCAATTACAGGTTCAGGAAGTCTGAATTTTCTTGCAGTCTCGATTCCATATGGAACATGACCTGTTATAATTTCTGCGCTTTTTTCAAGGTCTATTTCATCATGCGGATTAGATCCCTGCACCTGATTTTCTATATAAAAATGCGGTAATCCCATTTTCCCTATATCATGATAAAGCGCACCAGCCCTTATTAAAAGTGAGTTCCCTCCTATTTTAAATATTACTTCCTCGGCAAGATTTGCAACCTGCATAGAATGCTGAAAAGTACCGGGTGCTTTTTCGGCAAGTGTTCTTAATAAACCCTGATTTGTATCAGAAAGCTCCATTAATGTAACATCAGACAAGAAGCCAAATATTTTTTCGAAAATAAAAATTAAAGGATATGCAGCTAAAATCATAAGACCATTTCCTGCAAACCATGCAAAATTTTTCCAACGGATACTTTCAAAACTACCCTCCTGCACAACAGCAATTCCAAGATAAACTACACTGTAAACAATAAAAATAAAAATAGCTGCCATAAATAATTGGCCCCTTCGTCTAACATTTGCCAAAGAAAAAATTGCCACCATACCGGCTATTATCTGCAAGAATATAAACTCAAAACTATTTGGCATAAAAAAGCCAATCATTAACATTGTAACATTATGTATAAATAATGCTAATCTTGAATCGTAAAATGCTCTGATTATAATTGGCAACAAGGTAAACGGAATCAAAAATATACTAATAACATTCCAAGTTAGTGTTAGGCGGGCAATGAAAATAAAAATTACAATTAGACTTAAAATAAATAATGTTTTCGTAAAATGCTCTAGTATATCACGCCTGAAATTTAACAGAAACAAAACAATCATAAGCATTCCAACAAGTATGGCTATTGTTTGTCCGATAATTAATGCCGGATTATATGTTGTTAATTCGTATTCAGTTCTTAAAGATTCGAGAATATTATATTTTTCGCCTGTAACAATCTCACCTGTTGAAATTATTTTCTCGCCAGATTGAACCATTCCTCTTGAAAGAGAAATACTGTTTATCATCTGGTCTCTTGTATTTAAAGTTGTTTGAGCATCGAAAATAGTATTTGGAATAATAAATTTTGGAAAATAAAGTGCATTTAAAATCTTTCCAACATAAACATTACCCTGAAATTTATCTTCTATTAACGAGTTAACCTGTTTGTTTGTATAGGCTATTGCTGATGAATGATCACGAAATGAATTAAACTGAAATTCCTCTTCAACATTTCCCTTATGCACATAAATAATTAATGCCGTTTTTTGTAATTCTTTTAAAGAATCGGGAAACTGAATTATTCCCGGGTTACTGTAAACATCAGACAAAAGCGACTTACACCATGAAAAAATAAGATCTTTTGAATTTTCTGTTTTTGAAAAAAGTTTTAATATTTCAACCGAATCAATCTTATAAATACTATCCCAAACATTATTAAAATGCAACTTAAAATCATCAGTTTGCTTTTCAAAAATTTCTTCGTTCTGAGAAAAATATGGTGGCGAATTCCGTAAAATACTATCCTTTTCATATTGAAGTTCTTTCTCATTTTTATGAATCGGAAAATCAAAAGGGGAAATTAATGTTTCGTGAAGCCAGGCTTTACCCTTCTGATATTCAAACCGGTATCTGGTCTCCTTAGGTATTATCCAAACTATAAATGCTATTGCAATTAAAAACAAAAAGAAGATTCCAATTCTTTTTATGTTATTTATCAAAAAGCCTATTAATTGTTTCATAAATATTTTAATTCACAACCTACAAAGTTAAAAATAAGAGTGTAATTACAATTATTTTATTTTACATGGTAAAAACTGGATGTCGAAAGCCTAATACTCTAGTCAAATTCGGAATTTGGTTCACAGTAGTGAATTGCATTTTGGAATTTTAATTATTACTTTCGTTTATTATTAATTTTGATTATCATGAAATTTGCAATTGCATGTTCTGCAGTAATTCCATTACGACCAGAAGCCTCTGAAAAAAGCGAAATGCTTACCCAGATTATGTTTGGCGAACATTTAGAAGTCTTTGGCACTGTAGGAAACTGGGCAAATGTTAAAAACTCATTTGATGGATATTTGGGCTGGATTGATAAAAAAACTCTGGTTGAAATAGGTGAGAAACAGTACAATGAATTAAACGAGCAAGGCTTGGTTTACGTATTACCTGAACTATTTTCAAATGCTATTGACGATAATAATAATACATTTATTTTACCTGCCGGAAGTTCATTACCAAATTTTAATATAAATAATTCAACTTTTAACATAGCACAAAAGGTATTTAAATTAACACAGGCAATAACACAAAACAATAAATCGAAACGTGAACTTATTTGCGATTCAGCTTTAAATTTTATTAATTCGCCATACCTATGGGGTGGCAAAAATCCTTTCGGAATAGATTGTTCCGGGCTTTCTCAGGTTACATATAAAATAGCCGGTGTAGCTATTCCAAGAGATGCGAGCAAACAGGTTTCTGCAGGTGTGTCTGTAAATTTTTTAAGTGAAACAAAACCCGGCGATCTTGCTTTTTTTGATAATGAAGAAGGAATTATTACTCATGTTGGAATTTTGCTAAGTCCAAATAAAATTATTCATGCTTCTGGCAAAGTAAGAATTGATTCCATTGACCATCAGGGAATATACAACAACGAATTAAATAAATATACACATAAGCTACGAGTTGTTATGAATATGATTGGAGATATTTAAAATTCTTACAAAATAATTTACTACTTATTGTTATGTTTAAGGCATTAATAATATTCACACTTCTTATTTACATTTCATTAGATAATCATGCTCAAACTTACGTGTTTAAATTCAGAGCAGTAAAAGGAAAATTATGGGGATATGCCGACATTAACGGAAAAACAATTATAGAACCACAATATCCTTTTTGCAACGATTTTGCTGATAATGGAATTGCATTGGTTTTCTTTGTTAAATATGAGTATGGAGATTTTATCAGATTAAATGGAGAATACATAAAACCTGAACCAGAAGAATTTAGTCTTAACAATATTATGGGACGTGCAGTTCAGGGTTATGCAGAAGGATTCGTAGCCGTTAAAAATAACAATAAATGGGGTTATTTAAATTCGCAGGGAAAAATTGCAATTCCTTTTAAATATGACGAAGCTTCATACTTTAACAATGGTTACGCAATTGTTAAATCCGGAAAATCTTTTCTTGTTCTTGACACTACCGGAACCGAGACTAAAATAAATATCGATGAAATTAAATTGTGCAGACCATTTATAGAAGGTCGTGCCCCTATCTTTTTAAAAACAGACAAATTTGGATTTATCAACACTAAAGGGAACATTGTTATAGAACCAGAATTTGCAGGTGTTGGTTATTTTTATTCGGGTATAGCATGGGCAAGAGCCTTAAATAATAATATCGGATTTATTGACACTACAGGTAAATGGGTTATCGAACCTTTGTTTGACATTGCCATGGATTTTGATACCGAAAGCGGAATGGCACAGGTAAGAAAAGATGGTAAATGGGTATTTGTAAACAAAACCGGACAAATATTCGACTTCGATATGTCAGAAAGAATTATCGGATATTCTGAAGGTTTAGCAAGGGGAATAAAAGAAGGTCTGACAGGCTTTTATAACAATGAGGGCAAATGGATTATTCAACCAAAATACGAAAATGCAAGAGACTTTAAAAATGGTTATGCTGCCGTTGAATTTGAAGGAAAATGGGGTTTTATAGATAAAAAAGGGAATTGGATTATTCAACCAACATACTCAGCTTTAGGAGACGTTGTTATTGTTAAATAAACATTAAACAATGTTACTAAATTTTTAATTTGCACATATTCATTCGCAAATACAATCTGTAATTTTCAATAAAAACGATAAGAATAACTGAAAGCAAAAGGAGATTTTGCTTCGCAAGATAATAGTTGCGTGTCGTGGCACACAATGACAAAAGAATGCAGAGTATAACCGTCTGTGCACTACAGACCATGCTTCGCTTCGCCGCGGCGGACGAACTAGCAAACGAATGTTAGTTCGCCGCGGCCAATGTCATTGACTTAAGAAAATGTAATTTTGTTAATTCATTTGCTTACTTCTCGATACGCTTTGCTACTCGAAGTTGCAAATAGAAATTGTTCCTCAGCCGCAGAGCGGCTGAGGAACAAGCTAGAATGCTAGTCCGCCGCGGCGGCGAAGAGTTTAATCGAGAACTAATGAAACTGCAAAGCACCTACTTCTTTTACCTAGCCATGGTCATTGGATACAGACCAATGTAAGGAGTATGTGTTTTTAATCAAGTTTTTCAAAAATTATTTCCTGAACTCCGTATTTCCAGATATTGTCACCAAGTGTTTTTAACAAGCTAAAATCTTCGTCATAAACTTTTGCAAATATGTTACAACAATCTAGTCCCTTGCCCTCTCCATAATAAATACCCATGCAATTTGATGTTTTTGCTCTTGCAGGTTTTAATGGACCAAACACAACTTCGCCTGGTTCGGTAAATACCGAAGCATTTTCTTGAATAATATCCAGTGATGGTGCATTGTCAACCCATATCTCCTGCCCCGACACTCTTGCATGAAAAAATTTGCGGGTAAACGGCAGTAAAGTCAAAAATGCTTTAGATGTTACAGGTGCATTATCATTATATAATTTAAAACGGATAACCGTTTTGTCGGCTGTTCTAATTTGAAATCCTGTCATTATTTTGATTATTGTTAATTATTTTTGTTTCTGCCTTCTATAAACTGCCCTTTGGTCTGTTACTCACAAACTAGAGAGAGGTAATTAACTCATGGTAATTTGATTATTTTTTATTTCACTTTTATATAATAGTTCTTCAATATATGAAAATCTCTTAATCATTGAAATTGTAAAAAACACAAGCAATATATCTAAAAATGCCACAACAATTGTTAGAATTGTATAGAAAATCTGAACATATAGATTATCTATATCAAATGGTCTTATAGAAATAATATGCGTAAAAAGCCACAAAGTCCACCATAAACCTAAATAATAAGTTTTATAGTTTTTTCTGACAGATATTCCTCTTTGCAAAATCAAAATACTGTTATTTGTTATCATTTCTTTCATAATATAATAAGGTTTATATAATGAAACAACCGGAATAAACCACCATCCTATCGCCCATCCGCTTGCATATTCGCATTTTGAAAATCTTTTATGCAGATTATCATATGCCGACTTAAACCACTTAAGAAATATTATTGTTGAAAATACATAAACCAACAAATACACAATTATTACAACTAATTCCCGTATATTATTATTAAATATCATTTCGTTTGTAACAGGTAATCCTTTTTCTACAGAATCAAGAAGTTGGTATTGCATTGCTGATATTACTATAACTGCAATGTCAATTAAAATAAATACTGCTATAATGGCAATTGTATATCTTGCTTTTTTAATATTTGATTTTGTTCCTGAAACTTCTGAAATATTTATAATAAACTCTTCAATGGATGGCTTGGGAATAAATTTAAAATCTGCGCTAAGCAGACCTCTTTTTATCATCTCGCCAATAGTAGCATCAACCTTGTCGGTTGGTTCTTTATCCTTTTCGCGATATATTCTTTGTAATTCGCTTTCAGAATAACCTGCTACAATTTTTTCCCAATTATAATATGCCATTTACTGAATATTGTTAATTTAGAAACTGTTTTGAAATTTAGTTCTTGTTGTAAATAGTTCTCGATACAAAATAAACTTTGTTAACACTACATTTATTTTACTCGAACTAGCATTGTAAGTGTGCGTGTTCCTTGCTTTGTCGAGTACTCCGTCTGCGTAGTATATCGAGACAATGCATTGACTAAATAACGAAAACACATTATCATAAAACATAAAGTAAAATATTCTTAAAATTTCTAAATAGTTTTTTATATTTTTGATGTCCGCCATATTGAATAATCAGAAGATAACACCAAATAATAAATTTGTAGAATTTGTTATTATTTTTCCATCATTATATACAGGACCATCACTAATATCATATAAACCTAAGTTATTTCTAAGCTCAACTACATAGGACAATTTTTCTGAAGCCGGAATTAAAACGCCTACTCCTGCTGCAATTCCGAGGTCTAAATGTTTATATAACGGGGTGTAATCAAAAACAGATCTTGGTGTATTTGTACCTTTTGAAACTGCCGAACCTTTTATTAAATAGCTGAAAAACGGACCACCATTTATATAACATTTCGTACTTTTTCCGAATGAATAACGCAATAACAGCGGTGCCGACAGGTAATTAAAATTTGTTCGTGTAGTAAATTTACCTATTTCATCTCCAATAGCATTTGTCTCTGTTCCTGTTGCAATACAACCTTTTTTCTCGAATACAATATTTGTTGCAAGTGAAAACTGTTCCGAAACATTATATTGTAAAAAAATGCCTCCGGCATAACCCAATGTCGGGTCATTATATTTTTCCAACATTTCGTTACCTCTTAAAAATATCAGGCTGGGAGCAACTTCAATTCCTAAATTAATTTTAGATTGTTGCCCAAAAGCCATAGAAGTTATAGCAAAGAGCAGAATAATAATTATTATTTGTTTCATAATATTTAGATTACAACAAATCAAATATATAAATAAAGTTTAATATAACAAATGATAATTACATAGTAATACCTGTAACAAATTACAAGCAGATATTTACATTTTTTATTACAGATATATGAGCTTAGTTACAAACTGAACTGTAAAGAGGACTGTGAGGCATAAACTAGGGATTCAAAACTGAAAAGGAGGAACAAAGTTATTAAGTTTATAAAACAGTTTTTTATTTCCTGTTTTATAACTTTTTTCTTTATTATTTATGTTTGCTTCATAATTTATTAAAAAGCTGCCCGAAAAATTCGGACAGCCTTATTTTATTCTTTATATAACAATTTGCTTAGTATAAACACTTAAATCATTAAACTGTACTTGCACAATATAAGTACCGTGTGCAATACCTGCTGTACTTATACTTGCAGAATATGAGTTAATATTATTTTGTAATGCAACAACAACACCATTAGCACTTGTTACAGTAACATTCTTTATCCTTTTACCTGACTGTACAATTATGCTGGTGTTTGACAAATATACATTTGTGCTATCAGGGTTCTCTATAATTGGTACTCCAGTACTTACTGTTGTTTGACCTACATGAAATGGATAATTTGGAATTTTGCAAAAAGCATATTTATCGATAGTCATTGTATATGCTTTTGTACCACCTCCAAGGGCATGTATCCATCCGTAATAATTATTGCTGCCATTTGTAATTCTAATTCCCCAATATACATCAGGATAATCAAGGGGATTCCAAAAATCACTTCCAGTATGCCAGTTTATGGATGGATTATTTAACGAATCTGTATTTGTCAAACTGAATAAGTATGAATTAACATTGCTGTTTAAACTACCTACAAAAGGGTACATTGGAGATGGAAAAGTTGTATAATAAAACCTGAAATCCAAAACACCATCCTGGTTTAAGTCAATGCGCAAAGAATCATTTTGGCTTATTGAGCCATACAAAACCACATCAGGAATATAATCATAAAAAATGATGTTAGTGTCTGCTAATGTTTGCTTTGTTTGTGAAAAACAATTGAAAGTTGAAAATTGAAAGCTTAAAGTTGCTAAAGCAATCAATATAAATATTTTTGTTTTCATATTTTACTTTTTTTTATATTATAATTTGTTTATTGAGGGCAAGGATGAGTAATCAAATCCAATTCGCTGTCCAATGGCACTTCAAAATCTTTATTAATTGTTATGCCATCAGTAGCTCTAAAAACAGCTTTACTGCTTGCTGGAACTGCAATAGTGGTTCCGTTACCATCGATCGTAATTGTTTTTTTTACACTATAATAATATGCCAATAATTGGGAATTATTCTGAATTACTGCATTTGTATCGCAACCACATTTTAGTTGATTTACATGAACGTAATCAATGGTCATATTATTTGGATATGTGGCAATAACACTTGGAATAGGTATTTTAGTATAATAATCTAAAGCCCAAGCGTCAACTGCATAATTAAGAATTATTTTCATATAATTTTCTGGAACCGAATCACCCAGATATTCTGAAATAACTTTATTATCGAAATACCAGATAACCCTTTTAGGGGACCATTCGGCAGCATAGGTATGCCAACTGTACATGTCGGAATCAGGTGGTGCAACATAATAACAATGGTCGCCATAACGATTAATTACATTAGGAACATTGCTATAATATAATCCACCATTAAAAATACGGGCAGAATCTGATGTCGGATGCTGATATGTAAATAACTGTTCCCATGAATGCTCCATTATGTCAATTTCTCTGTAACAATCGTTACAATACCAGTTAAACAACCAAAAGGCTGGAAATGCACCCCTATTTGAAGGTAATTTGCAACGTGCCTCGAAATAGCCATATTTAAATGTTTGAACAGATGTAAGAGAACCTGACCAATAATAAAGAAGGGTATCTACAGTATCCCGACTATGACCCGGCACTAAATCATATGTTCTCCAAGGGATAAGCCCACCATTGTATTCTGCATGCAATATAGCGTTACCATTTGTTGTATCAATTATAGCATTTGCTTTTCTAAAGACTTCATGTTCCCAAGATGCTTGCATATGTATGGTATTTCCATCATATGCAGCCTGCCACTTATTTTGATAAACAGAATCAACCCAATAATAACTCCATGGAGAGCGCGGTCCATTAAATTCATCACCGAAAACCGGAGTTGTATTCCAGTTTTTATCGTTAGTTATCAATTGCGCTTGCATATTTTTTATTAATGCAGTTAAAGCAAAGGTAATCAATAACAAAAACAAAATCAACTTTTTCATATTCTATTATTTTTAGTTGATTATTCTGTTAAAATCATTTTCTTTGTATCGACCTCTTTGCCATTTGCAATAAGACTGTACATATACATTCCGGGTTGCAGTTCGCCTCCATTTATTTCAATATTTCCATTACCTGTTGAATTAATAGGATATGTTTTAATTAGTTTTCCGTTCATGTCAAAAACAAGGAGTGATGCCATGGTGCTTTCATTTGGCAAATAATATCGTATAGTTGTTTTTTCTTTAAATGGGTTTGGTATATTTTGGTATAGAGATGGATTTGAACTTCCATTTTGTTTTTCTATTGAATTATTTTCACCGTTACCACCAGAAATAATTGTTGATTTTTCAGTACTACTTGGTTTAATGTTACAACAGTTAACAAGGTCGGTTTCCACAGTATTTAAGCGATATTCCTGATTTTTTATTGTAACTTGTTGTTCTTTTATAGCTTCAATCAAAATTGGTATTAATCCATCATAGTTTACAGCAAGATAACCTGTAGAATCGGTCTGAACTAATTCCGGCAATATTGCTTGAACTTCCTGTGCAATTACTCCATAAGTGAAACCTGATGGAAAATTCATTTGAGGAAATGCAGCACTGTTATAAGAATATCTTACACCGTTAAGTTGGTTCAATTTGTCAATTGCTGTTGCAACAGGGGTAATGTTTTGTTTATATTGAATATCAGAACTATAATAACCTTGATAGCTATAAGTAGTCCCCCAAACAGTCAACATATGAGGTGTTGGAGAAAAAACGGCACCAATTTGAGTTTTTCCGTTTCCAAAAACACAGAATTTATCGACTCCTGAAATTTGTGATACTATTGATTTAGTTGCAGTATCTAAAACTTGAGAAACAAAATTGTAACCAAATGTTCCCGTTGCGTTTTTAAAAACTCGCAAACTTGTAGCATTGTAATTGGTTTGTTGGATATAAACTTTTCCCTGATTACTTGAAGATGTTACTCCAATACAAACATCCCCATCAGACTCCACTCTTAATTTTTCGGAACCTCCTATTGTGAAACCTAAAATATTGGTTGCAGGATGAAAAATTCCGGTTGTTGAATCATTTACCCAAGAATATTCAGGCGAAGAAGCGGTTGTTGTACCGTTTTTTCCCCTTATGTATGGAGAAAAAGAACTGATTGTTGTACCTGATGTGAAAACTGCGCTACCAGTTACGTGAAATGGTCTTGAAGGATTAGTATTTTTAATACCAACATTTCCATTTGTTAATACTTTTAATTGTGCAAAAGAAATAGCTGTAGTAGCTAAACAGATAAACGAAATCAAAAATAGTTTTCTCATAGTTTGAAATTTTAGGGTTAATATTAAAGACATAAATAATTTCCTTTCTAACTATAGTCGTTTATGTATTCAAAAAGTAACCCAGTCATTTCATTTTTTTACAAAAAAAAGGGCATGGGAATTACATTAAATGAAATAAAGGCTCTCGCGAAGCCCGCATACAAATAAGCAACCCCACGCCTTTGGCGTGGCGTATTACTTATTATTCCTGTATGCTTGAAAAACTGCGAGATTTTTATTTCAGAATAACAATAAACGCTACAAATATTATTTAAAGAACGTATTCTAACATTTTCATGTTCAAGTTTCAAATTTACAATACTTTTATTTGAAAGACAAAATATTTTAATAAAATATACATAAAAGTATTTGAAAATTGTTATTACATAAAAGTACATTTTAAACTTAATGCTACATTTTAAACAAAAAACACTTTAGGATTATTTACTGCAATAGCTGTAAAGTTTTCTTCGCCTATATATGCACGCAGATCGAGTGCAAAGCGGCGTTCGGTAGCTTCGGTTTCTACCATATAATAATCGGAGCCAAAAAGTATTTTGTTTTTAAGCACAGTATCGCTTAACAATACTTTTAATAATGGGAAATATTCCTGTTCGCTAAGTGTAAAAGAAATATCGGTATATAAATTTTCGTATTTTGGTATCATATCTTTTATTGTAACAAACCAATTATCGTTACTACCGGGGTTTTCTAAATATTCATTCCAGAAATATGAGGAGCCAAAATGTGCCAGACATAATTTAAGAGTTTTAAAATCATTTAAAACATATTCCCAGTTTTTTGGGTTAGTAAAATTGGCACAAAGCTCTTTTCGTTTTTTACCTTTATAATCTATAGGTATTTTAGATTTTGATAACAACGTACGCAATTCTTTATCCTTTCCTTTAAAATGAACAGGATTATAAGGACTGCAATGAGTAATTACAGGCAAATTATTTTTAACACAATATTCGTAAACAGGATAAAGCCTTTCATCGTATGGGAAAATACCAAGTGAAGGATAAATTTTTACTCCCTTTATTCCCCACTCTTCAACAGATTTTTTAAGAAGTTCCATAAATCCCTCTCTACGCGGGTCGATATGAATAAAAGGAATTATCTGAGGATATTTTTTTGTTAAATCAGAAAGCTCTATTATTTGCTCGTCGTATTTTCGTGGTACATCGCCTGCTCCCATAAATGCCATATCCATGGGCAGAATTGCAAATTTTGTGTCATCTGGATAATACCTTCTACATTCGTTAAAAATATTTTCCTGCGAGCCAAGTCGTCCAATCCTAACAAATTTCACATATCTGTCATATGTATCTTTATCCGAAAACGGATTCAGGTAATTTAATGCTTTTGAGATTAAATTAAAACCTACAGTAGTTGAAAGAATTCTAACCAGTCCCAACGGTAAAAATTTACGTGGCACATCGGTATCTTTAAACGTATGAATGTGGCAGTTGTAGAACATAGTTTGTTGTTTTTTTTATTTATTTTTAATTTCTGCAATTTATATATTTTATTTAAAATACTTTAAATATTAAACAATTAGTCTTTATCATTAAAATAAAGATCCATTAATCTTTCATATACAATATTTGCAGTTTTAATATCTTTTGTATACAAAATCTTAAATTTATTGTCGCTATTTTTCTTATTACTAAAAAAATTAATAACAATATCTTTTAGTAAACCTTTGTCGGCAACTGTAATTTTCTGCACTTCATGCAAAATATTTACAATAATAATTACAGCGGTGCCATTTCTGTATTTGCATACTGCATCTACATTAAACCATTCGGTAGTAGTTTCAATTTCTGACTGATACTCCAAATCAGAAATCCATTCTTTTTTGCTGAATACATTTGCCATAACCATATTTTTAAGTTATTAAAATGAATTATACCTATTAAATAATTCCTATAGTCGAAGATGATATCAATTAGTAACCATTAAAATTTAAAAAAAATAAAAAAAAATATTTATTTACTTTTGGGGTTACTATTTCACTTTTCATCGACTATGGGGTACGGAACTGATATGACAAATGACAAAATAATTGAAGGATTAAAGTCTAACAGTTCTGAGGTTCTTAACTTTATATATCAAAACTATTACCCGGTGATTGAAGAGATTATATTATATAAGTATTATGGCAATAAGGATGATGCAAAAGACATCTTCCAAGATGGCCTATTAACGGCTTATTCAGCTTTAATGGCTGATCCTCCTTTAATACTTCAGTATAAATTCATCACTTTTCTGATAGCCGTATGTAAAAGAAGAATGATTGATAAAATAAGAACCACTAAAAGAAAATTAATAATTGATGAGAATATAGAAATTGAATCGGACACTAATATTATAGGTTATATAACTAATGAAGACAGAAAAAGACTAATAGCAAAGCATTTTAGTAAGCTGGGCGAAAAATGTAAAGAACTATTAAGATTATTTATTGAGGGAAATTCAATAACTGAAGTCACTCTAAAATTAAACATGAGTAGTGAACAATTTACAAAAAACAGAAGACTAAGGTGTAAACAAGAATTATTTAAGAAGATTTATAATGATCCACTATTAAAAGAATTAAGCGATGGAAAACCATGGACTATTCGAGAGATACCTAGATGGTAGTATGTCGGAAACAGAAAAAACCGATTTTTTAAAACAATTATCAACCGATAAAGTCTTAGAAAAAGAGTTTGCATTATATAATGAAGTAAACAATGTTATATATGACTATAATAAAAGAGCCGATTTTAAGGAGGCATTAAATAATGCCGAATCAAGATATTTTTACTCAATGGCTCCTGAAAAGAATATAGAAAAATCAAAAAATAACAGGTTCTTCATTTATAAAATTGCAGCTTCTGTTGCATTAATTGTTTCAATTTCGGTATTCGGCTATTACATTTTTTATTCTAAACAATCCAATAAGGAATTATATGCACAGTATTATAAACCTTTAAATATTGATGCAATTTCGCGTTCTGCAGATGATTCGTTATTAAATATAGAAAAAGGATTTATTGCATATCAGAATGGCAAATATGATGAAAGTATAAAACTGCTTTCGCACGAAAACAGCAGTAGCAATATATTGGTAAATCTGGTAAAAGGTTTGTCGTACATGGAACTTGGCAATTTTACCATGGCAGAAAGTTTATTACTTGATGCATCAAAAGATGAAACTAATGGTATGCACGAAGATTGCCTTTGGTATCTTTCTTTGACATATATTCAGCTAAACAAACCTGAAAAAGCAATTCCGGTTTTGCAAAAACTTATTGACAATAAATCAGTTTATGTAAAAGAGGCTGAGAAATTGATTAAGAAGATAGAATAAATAACAATTTTCAAAAATTATGTAATGTGGTCTGTAGCGCACAGACCAGAGGATTCATTTGATGTCGGGTCTTTTGACCCGACATTCAAATATTAAAACAGTCAGGTCGAAAGACCTGACTGCAGATACAAAATCCTGGTTGTTACTTCGTCCGCCGCGGCGGAGCGAAGCGTATCGAGAAGTAACAGAACCAAAATTCCTGAAGTTCTCGATAAACTCTCCACCGCGGCGGACTAGCATAATTGATAATTTCAACCAATAATATTGCTATTTAGCCCACCGCTCCGCCGCTACGGAGAAAGCGAAGCATATCGAGAAGTAACAGAACCAGAATGCATATAGTACTCAACAAACTCGAAAAGCAACACGATAAGCAAAGCAATATGAGATTGCGTGTCGTAGCACGCAATGACGAAAAATGTAGAGTAGAGATCAGTCCTTACACCCAGACCACAGGTACAGAAAAATCCCGGTTGCTACTTCGAGTGCGAAGCATATCGAGAAGTAACGAAACCAGAATACATATAGTGCTCAACAAACTCGAAAAGTAACACATTAAGCAAAGCAATATGAGATTGCGTGTCGTGGCACGCAATGACGAAAAATGGAAATAAGATTTATTTTATACTTTTACATTCAGAAAAGCAATCCTACTAAAAAATTATTTATGACTTCAATTAAATTATCTTCATTTTACGTAATATATTTTCTTATTTCTACACTTGTTTTATTAACATCGTGCAAATCTATAGAAAAAAGAACTGAACTTATTCACAAAAAAGCTTTCACCATCGACTCTCATTGCGACAGTCCATTAGTATTAATGAGTGAAGACTTTGACATTGGGAAATCGCATAATGCAAAAGAAACAGGAACCAAATATGATATTCCACGAATGGAGGCAGGTGATCTGGATGCTTCGTTTTTTGCAGCATTTGTTGGACAGGGAAATCAGGATAGCATAGGATTGGAAAAAGCATTTAATCAGACCAACCAGATTATTGATGCAGTTTATAAAGCAATAAATGCTTATCCTGCCAAAGCTGAAATTGCGATTACTCATGAAGATGGTTATCGTTTAGAAAAAGAAAATAAACGAGCCATTTATTTAGGAATTGAAAACGGCTATGCTTTAGCAGACAAAATTGAGAATATTGATTATTTCTACAAAAAAGGTATTCGCTACATAACATTAGTTCATACAAGAAATAACCACATAGCAGATTCGTCAACAGACACTACTTTATTTAAAGGATTATCCCCATTTGGTGAGCAAGTTGTTAAAAGAATGAACAATCTGGGTATTATGATTGACGTATCACACGCTTCCGACAGCACATTTTACGATGTTCTTAAATTATCAAAGACACCGGTTATTGCTTCTCACTCTTGCTCCCGTGCATTATGTGATAACCCACGAAATCTTTCAGATGAAATGCTCATTGCACTTGCTAAAAATGGTGGTGTAATTCAAATGTGTATTTTAAGTGATTATGTAAAAAAGATGCCTTCTTATCCTGCAAGAGATAGCGCACATGCAGCATTTGAAATTAAACACAGCAATTGGGCAAACTATAACGATGAACAAAGAAGAAACGGGATTAGGGAATGGCATCAGCTTGATGTAAATTATCCACCTATTTTGGCTAATGTTACAGATGTTATTGATCATATTGATCACATGGTGAAGATAGCTGGAATCGATCATGTTGGCATAGGAACTGATTTTGATGGAGGTGGCGATGTTATTGGTTGTTACGACGTATCTGAAATGAAAAACATAACAAAGGAACTTGTAAAACGTGGCTATACCGAAGAACAGATTATTAAAATATGGGGTGGTAATTTTATGAGGGTTTTTAAAGAAGTAGAAAAATTTAAAACAAGTAATTAAGATAATTTATACGAAGTGAGGAGCCTCACTCGCAAGATGCGAGCGAGTGAAAAGAAAATCCCGGTTGCTACTTCGTCCACCGCTCCGCCGCTGCGGAGGAAGCTAAGCATATCGAGAAGTAACAAATGAGATTGCGTGTCGTGGCACGCAATGACGAAAGAAGAACATCATGGCTAGCATGACCCGCCATCTCACTAACAGTGACATGAAGATATAAACCATTTAAAATAATTACAAATACCTAATCGCTTCGCTGCCGCAGCGGATAGAGCAAAGAAAATCGAGAAAGAACTCAGTTTTACTACTTAAATCTTCTTCTAACAAAAACAAAAGCCAGTGCCAATATTGCAAGAGAAACTGACGAAGTATAAAACATTTTGTTTATATGCGAATCGATTTCAACCGGTGACTTATCGCCTATAACAACATATCCTGCCCAATAATAAGGATGAGATTTCATAGGACTGGTTTGAGTAATATATTCAGTTTTCGCTTTCTGCAAGGCCTCCGCTTTATTATCTCCAAGTGACAAATTACTATAAAAATATTTCATCAAATCAGTACTGCTTAAGTCGCTTATAGACCATAGTGTCATTACAACACTTGGGCAACCTGCATAAGAAAAAGATCTTGCTAAACTCATAACACCTTCACCTTTTCTAAGTTTACCAGTTCCAGTATTACATGCACTTAATACTACCATATCAGGGTTTAAATTCATATTATAAATTTCCCATGCATAAAGAAAACCATCATTTCCTTTTCCGCCATTCTCGAATATTAACCTCGAATTACCCGAATCATCAGCATCAGCCTGACCGTGCATTGCCATATGAATAATTGAATAATCATTTGCCCTGTTTTTAAATTCTGTTTCGGTTGCTTCGTTATTAAAAAAATAATCGCCATTTAAAATACCGTTAAAACTATTTACTTCCTCTTTTGCTCCCCTTAACGGTGAATAGAATGAACGTGTTACAACTTCAGCTATTGCCGAATTTGACGAAGTATAACCTGGGGCAAAAGCAAGAATATTTTTAGGTGTTTTATTATCAGTCTTCCCTGAACTGCAGTATAATGTAGCAGAATTAGCATAGCTTACAGATCTTTCCTTTATTAAATATGGCAGATAACGATAATCTACATGTGAGTTGTTATAGTTATTTGTTAGCAAAGTTTCAAAAGGCAATAAATTCAGTACACCATCAGAAACAATAATAAGTGAGTTCTTCTTTATAAGATTCTTTACAGGTTTAAGTATTACTGAATACAAGCTATAAGAATTCTGAATAAAGGAATTAAAACCTTTAATAGTTGTGGCATCAGCACCTGCACAAGAAATCTCATCAATGTATTTATACATATTTTCTTTAAAATTACCGGGTAAAACCGTTTTAATAAAATCTTTTCCGGTTTTACTAATAATTATTGTGTATAATGTTGAATCTGCAAGAATATATTCAACCAGACTTTCAGTATTCAATAACTTTTTTTGTACAGCAGCAATACTCATACATTCAGAAGAAATCCACGAATCGTATAATTTCGGATATTTATCTTTTAACATCGTGAAGAATGCTTCCTGATCATCATACAATTTATAAAGCTGTTCTTTTAATTTTGATGCCTCTATTGAATTTGACATTGGTATTTTACGTTCCAGACTAGAAATTTCTTTTCGTAATTTCTGGTCCTTCTGATATAGTGAGTATTGTTGTGAGCCTTCAGGGAATTTATTTAACAATGAAACTTTTTCACGTAACACAGTTGCTTTATTTCTCTCCGAAATATTAAAAGCGGTGTTTAAATATTCATCTTTGCCAGATATTTTATACAGCTCATATGCAACCTGTACAGCCGAATTATAAATTGAGTTCTCATTTTCTGTTAGCAATAGTTTATCTTCATCAAACTGGTTTGCACTTCTTATCTTTTCTAACAAATAAATAGCTTCATTATAACAAAGAAGGCTTTTTTCAAGTTGTGCTTCCTTTCCTTTACTCATAACAAATAATGCAGAAGCTTTTCCTTTTAATGCTTTTAAATATGCCACAGGGTATACAACAGAAGCCGATTTTGGAAATAATTTTTTCTCGCTTATTAATGATTCTGAACTTGCAGCTAACAAAGCTTTATCAAAATTTATCAGAGCATTGTTATAATCCTTACTATCCAGATAAATATTTGCAATAGATGTTAATGCTATTGAACTAGAACTACTTTTTTGTCCCATTACCTGTTGAATAAGCTTACATGACTTTTTCCCCATTGCAATTGCTTCTTTAGACCTACCCATTTTCATTAGTAGTTCAGAATAATTCTGATAGTCTTTAGAAAGATTATGAATATTTATTGGATTTTGTTTTTGTCTGAAGAAAAGTGCTTTTTTAAAATGTTCATTGCTCTTTGAATATTCACCTAAAGCAGAATATGCTAATGCATAATAATCATACAAGTTTGCCTTTGCGTCAGGAGTAATATTTTTTGAATAAACCAAAGCCGAATCAAGAAATTTAATAGATTCTAAATAATCTTTTTTTAAGAAATAATTAACTCCAACTGAACAAAATAATTCAAAATCATCTATATTATTAGATGATCTCAACCTTTTTTTATACAATAATATTTTATTATAAAACATCTCAGCTTTTGAGAAATCACTTATTTTAGAATAAATATTAAGCAAATTATGACTAAGTGAAATTAAAGAAAGATATTTAGTATCGTCATTAATTGCATTACATTCATCGTAGGCAATTTTAAGATACTTCAAGCTTTTTGAATAATCCTCTAAGTACCTATATACCAAACCCAAACACTGATAATGATATGCTCTAGCTTTATTACTCGAAAAAGTATCCTTTTTTTCTAAAATACTTAAAAAAGGGAGAATGTTAATATCATTATTACAAATATTATTTTTAAAATTCAATTGAGCTATTTCTAATAATGCATAATCAAAACTCATTGAATAAATCAACCACAAAGAATCTGAAATTAAATCAATTTTATTTAAATAAATACTCGCATCTTTTAGTTTATTTTGTTTTAAACAACTTCTTTCCAATTCCAAAATAATTGAGAAATCATTATCTTTTTTATAAAATAATGCTTTCTTATATGCTATTTCTGCTTCAACAAAATCGCCTTTACAATAATTATAATAACCTAATGAAAAAAAGTAATCTGATTTTAATTCATTTTTTACATTAATTGAATTTAAAATAATTAATGAATAATTTAATTCATCTTTTGCTTTATTAAATTCTTTAATCGAAGTATAACAATTTGAAATTATTAAATGAATAGATAATTCCTTTTTGCTTAACTTATTTTGTTTGCTGATTACAAGCGCTTCGGTAAAATAAAACAATGCACTATCTATTTCAAAAACAGATAAACGAATATTTCCTTGTTCTATTAAACTATTAACTTTCTTTTCATTATTAGAATAAATATTTCTCGCAATAATATTCTTAGTATTAATACTAAGAATTAAAAGACAAAAGAATAAAATCATTATTGCTTTCATTCTCAAATAAAAAGTGCAACTCCAAAGATACGGAATTTAGACTTTCAACATAATTTTTTAATAAAAAATAGATTATCGTGGTTACTAATTACATCTCATTCGACTATGGGTTGTAATTAAAAAAATAATCTATTATGAAAAACATTCTTAAAACTTTCAGTATAATAGCAATAGTTGCTATTATAAACTTAGGATTTTCAAACATTATAAAAGCAAACACAGAAGATCCTCCTATTGGAACAGAAAATCCTCCTCCTCCACCTCCTCCACCTATTAAACCTCCTACTCAATTAACTTTCTAATTTATAAAGCCAAAGAAAATTCTTTGGCTTTATTGTTTACAACAAAAATAAAATGCTAATAAACATTTGAAAAAGAAGTTAAAACAAAGTATTTTTATAAATATTTATTTACTTCTTAATTAAAAATCATGAAAATCAGACAATTCATATTTACGTTAATAATGCTATTGTTTGCAACAAATATTTTTGCAGGTACTCAATACTACAGGCTTTCTTTTCGAGATGACCCATCAACAACTATGGTAATTGGCTGGAGTGATCTTGGAACTTCTACAAATGCAATAGTTTATTATGGTACAACAGACTTTGGAACAAATTACCTAAGCTACCCTTTAAATAAAATGATTGACAGATCTGTTAATTATAAAGGCTTAAACAATAGGTTTGCAAGACTTACAGGATTGTCGCCAAATACAGTTTACTACTTTGTTATACACGATGATGAAGGCACAAGCACAAGAATGATTTTTAAAACCTTACCCGATAATGCAAATACTCCTATAACCTTTGTTTCAGGTGGCGATAGCAGAACTGGAATAATTGGCGAATTTGAATATAGTCAGTGCAGAACAAGAAGACAGGATGCAAACAGACTTGTATCAAAAATACGCCCTTCATTTATTGCATTTAGCGGAGATTATGTTTTTTCTATTCCTGACATTTATATTTCATCAACAAATGCAGCATGGGCAGATTGGTTTGCCGACTGGCAGCTCACTTTGACAACAGACGGTCAGCTGACACCACTTGTTCCTGCTTTTGGTAATCATGAACTAACAGATGATGTTTATAATATGTTTGATGTACCAAATAACAACACATACTATTCTTTAAGTATTGGCGGTAAATTACTTCGTTTATATACATTAAATACAGAACTAAATTGTGATGTGTCGCAACAATCATGGCTTTCAACCGATTTACAATTGCATACAAATAACAGCAGTGAACCATATTGGAAATATGTTCAGTACCATTATCCATTTGTTCCACATGCATATTACACTCCAAACACAACACTAATTAATTGCTGGGCTTCATTATTCCAGTTAAATAAAGTAAGACTTATATCAGAATCACATGCTCATATCATTAAAGTTACATGGCCAATTGTTACATCTTCTGCTACCGGAAACGACAATGGATTTATAAGAGATGATGCTAATGGCATTGTATACATCGGAGAAGGAAGCTGGGGTGCTCCGTTAAGAGATTTATACACTAATTTTTCAGCTGATGCAGCATTCAACTGGACAAGAAATCAGGAAAAAATGCCGGGCTTTCAGATTATTTGTGTAACAAAGCAAAAAATTGAAATAAGAGTTGCCAAACTTGAAAATGTAATTAATGTTGGACAGGTTCAATTAAATGATCCACCATGTACACTACCACCAAATATTGTATTATGGGCTCCAACTAATGGAAGTGTTGTAACAATTTACAACAATAATTTATCATCTGATGCTTCTTTAATGACACTGCAAACAAGTTCAGGCACATTAAACCCTGTTTTTAATTCATCAGTATTAAGTTATAATGTTAACCTTCCTGCAGGAACAACAATTGTGCCTACTGTTACTGCTACAATAAGTAATCCAAATGCCACACTACAAATAACTCAGGCAAATAACTTAACCGGAACAATTGCAGACAGAACAGCCACAGTTCAGGTTATTGCAGAAGACGGTATAACAATTAACACATATAGTGTACTGTTTAACGTTAACCAATCAGGAATTAACGAAATTACTGCAGGGAAATATGCAATAGTATATCCTAATCCGGGTAAAGACATTTTCAATATTGAGTTTTTTGAAAAACAACATAAAATTGATATAGAAGTATACAACTCAATGGGAAGATTAATAAAATCCGATAAAGTTTCTAAAATTTCTAATTATAAACTGAATCTTTCAAATGAAGAAACAGGTACTTATTTTATTATTATTAAAAATGAAAAATTATTAGATAAGTTCAAGATAATTCTGATTAAATAAATAATTCATAACATTTTGTTATTACTGTAACAAAGTATATAGAGATTAACAAATGGAATTCCAGTAGTTCTCGAAAACTCTGCACTGCGGCAGACTAACGGTTATTTTTTCGGAACATGCTTATCTAAAAATGCCTGAGCTACTTTATTCCAATTTTCATTATTCTGGGAACGGGAATTATTAAGTTCGTTATTAATAACATTTGAGTCTGCTGCAGCTTTATTAAATGCATTTACAGCAGCATTAAACTGATCAACATCCTGCTTGGTTCTTGAACTTTGTGACTTTGCATCAAATGCAGATTTAATTTTATCAAACTTTTCTTTCTCTAGATAGTAATTAGTTAATTTTTGCATTTTAACTTCTGACTCATCAATATAAAATTTTAGACTCTGCTTTGTTACATTATTCATAGACAAATCGCCACTATAACTTTTTGCAGCTTCAAGTTTTCCTAATCCTTCTTTTGCATATTTTGCAAGAGTAGTTCTATTTTGTTCAATTGAATTTAAGTCAGCTTTATTCAGCGCCTCCATAAGATATGCCTCCTGTTTTGAGCTTTTAAAATAAATAAGATAAATTACATTATAATATTTTATTACTTCACTAGCCTTCTTCATTTTTATTGCAAGTGGATCTTTATTCTCTAATAATGTTATATTATGAGCAGCAGCAAAGTTTTTTTGCTCCTGAACCATCATTTCTTCAGCTAAATCCATTTTTTGATTAGCAATTTCCTGTGCCAGAAGATATGCCTCCATAGCATCATATGACTGTTCTGCAATGGCTTCCATATCTACAATTTTACCATAATTTTCGGTTAATACAATATGGCTTATGTTCAAATATGACAAAACTGAATCGCGATAACTAGCATCGTTACCAAAGGGTTTTAATTTACCTACTGTTTTTTGTGCATCTTCAACTGCTTTAATTACTTCTTTTCTACGTTTCTCTACCTTTCTGGCACTTTTACCATGTGATACAGAACTGGTATAATCCCAGATATTCTCCATTATTATCTGATGCTGATTTCCTATTTGTCCCATATATTCCGAGGCAGATTTAGAATCCTGAGAATATACCCATGATGTTGTAAAAATAAAAAATAACAACATGCAATTTTTAACAATTTTAGATATTTTTTTCATATTTTATTTTTGTTTCATGAAGTTAATTAAATCCGAAATAATATTATAAGCTTCATCCAGCAGAGCATCTTTTTCGAGAGACTCTGTAAATTGCTTATTCATCTCTCTGTTATAATCATCAATTTTAAATATTTCTTTATTCTGTTCGTAATTTATTAGTTTAACATTATTATTATAGGAAGTCTCTAAAGTATCAATTGCATTTGTAAAATTATAAATTTTTCTTTTAAGCTTAATATATGAATTAATATCTAAAGGAATTTTTTTAATATCAAGACACGAATTAAGTGAATCTAAAAATGTACCCATTTGCTTAATAAATACATTATTTTCACAACGCTTTTTACTTAAAACTGCAAGTTGTGTAACCGGTAGGGATGGTAAAGTAGTTAAATATACTTTCTTTACAACAGAATCATTTGACAGTGCATTTTTATTTGAAATCTCACGATCGTTATTGGTACGATAAAAATCAGGTAAAGCAATATCAGGGATGACTCCGGTAAGTTGATTCGAATTTCCTTTTACACGATAAAACTTGAAAGTTGTTGTTATAACATAGCCATATTTAGGATCGGAATTTGGAAAAATATTATTTGCAACATTTGTAGCAGTATCATTTGGAAGAACAATCTGACCTGATCCTTTGCCATAGGTTGGATTTCCAATAATTAATGCACGGTTATAATCCTGTAAACTACCCGAAATAAATTCTGAAGCTGATGCACTACCAGCATTTACCATTACTACCAAAGGGCCATCATATATTGTTCCTCTGTTCATATCTTTCATTGTAACCGGCTTTGCTCCTCTTGAATAATATATTCCTAATGGACCTTCATCAATAAATATTCCGGCAAGATTTAAGGCTTCTGTCATTGATCCACCTCCATTAGAACGGATATCCAGGATTAAACCATCAATACCATTTTGTTTAAGCTTAATAACTTCTTTAGCAACATCATTTGCACATCCGGGATCATTTTGATTATTCCATTCTGTATAAAAACCTGGAAGAGAAATATAACCTATCTTTTTCTCGCCACTTAAAATAATTCCTCTTACAAGATTTTCTTCTGACTTAATTTTTTCTTTTGTTAAAACAACCTCTTCCACAAGTTCGTTTGACATTCTAATTTTTAAAGTTAACTTATCGGTATTTGACTCATTAAGCATCAGGTAAACTTCCTCTTCTGAAGCACCTGTTAAATCTATAGGCTTTTTATCACCCCATTTCAATTCAAGTAAGACATCACCTGTGTGAATTAAATTTGATTTCCAGGCAGGACCACCAGGAATAAGACTTGCAATCTCAATTTCATAATCAGTAGTTTCTTTAATTGTAAAACCAAAAGAAAGAGAATTGGGAGATATTGCAGATTCAAAATTCTTTTTATCATTGGGAGTAAAGAAAAATGTGTGAGGATCAAAACATGTAGCAAAAGCATTCATATAAATAGAAGCAATAACACTTTCATAACCTGACGGATGTAAAAGCATGCGTTGAAAAAATCGTTTTTGCGACTTCTTAACTTTTTCTCTGAAAACAGGTTCTTTTTTTAATAAAGAGTCTATTTGATTATCAGAATATTCTTTCCCCTCACCAATCATTAACTTAAGCTCCCTATGCTTAATATACTTAACCCATCTTCTTTTTTGCTCATCACGGTTTTTAGGATATGATAAAGTATCATTAAAATAATAAATTATGTAATCTTTCTCATTAAAATTTGGAGCAGTACTACAAATAACATTTATCAAAGAATCTGTTTCATTTAATCTTTTTTCGTAAACAGAAGTAACCTTTGACAAAAAATCGGAACGTTGATTCATCGTCTCTTTGCAAAGAGATGTTTTAAATTCTGAGAATGCTGCAATATCATTATCAAGAAAAACGAAATGATAAGGATCTAAATAGTTAATAAATTTCAGCCATACTTTCTTTGAAAGTTCATCATCTATTTGTTGTGGACTAAAATGATTTTTCTCAAGAAGTGTAAGCATATTAAATGCCGTTTTGCCATACAAATTCTCTTTTTGACAGTATGCCTGATTATAGTTTGTTAAAAGAGATGTAATTGATAATACAAAAACAAATTTCAATAGTTTATTTACACAAATAATTATTTTCTGGTGCTTTAGATTACACATTTAGTATGAAGTATTATCTAATAAAAGTAATGAAAGAAAAATTTTAATTTCTATATATAATTTAAAACTAAAAAAAATAAAGTTTATAAAACTATAACAAATTAATGAATACACAAAAAATATTACCTGTATTAGAGTAAATTCTGTTGAATAATACTCATTTTATATAGAAAGTTATATTAGAAAGTTGTACACTTAAAAAACTTGAACTCACGATCGATTAAATCATCAGGATGTACAGTAACAAAATTATCATCAGAGACATAAAACATTGTATCTGGCATTATATAATAACTTCCCGGAGGAACCAGTAAAGAGAATCCACCATTTTTAGCTTCTGTAACATATGACAATGTTTTAAGTGAGTCATAATGATTTTCATCAAAAGCAAGCGCTAAACTTCTTTCAACAACGTACACATTACCATTGTATAAATCAAAAGTTCTGGCAGCAACATTTACCGGAGGCATACAATCTCCTTCGCCATAATAAACTATACTGCTTATACCACTTGGCGCACGATTATCGATACAGGACGATACCAATACAGTTAAGAAAATAAATATGAGAAATTTGTTATACATTCTTTAATTAAAAAACACTTTTAAAATTATGAGAATAGCGAAGAACTATTTTCTTACTCTACAACATCGGAGTAAAATCTAGTTTGAGCATTAGGTACCAGATGTTTCGCTTCTCTCAACATGACAATTAAATTTTATTTAACCCATTCCTGTTTATAAAGAAATTCGGCAATCTGGATTGCATTTGTTGCTGCACCTTTTCTTAAATTATCAGCAACAATCCACAAATTTAAACACTTCTCACGCGACAAATCTCTTCGGATTCTACCAACAAAAACCTCATCTTTTCCTTCTGCGTTTATTGGCATTGGATACTCATTAGCATTAGGGTTATCAATAACTACAATACCCGGCATTGATTTTAACAAAGAATTTACTTCTGCTAAATCAAAATCATTTTCAAATTCTATATTTACAGCTTCTGAGTGTCCGCCAATTACAGGAACTCTAACAACAGTTGCCGTAATCTGTATAGTTTTATCGCCAAGAATCTTTTGAGTTTCTTTTACCAGTTTTTGCTCTTCTGTTGTACAACCATCAGCTAAAAATGTTCCTCCATGTGGGAAACAGTTTAAATCAATCTGATGAGGATAAGCCATTTCACCTGCAATTCCTGCTCTTTCATTTTTAAGTTGCTGAACTGCCTTTACACCAGTGCCTGTAACCGACTGGTATGTTGAAACCACCAATCTTTTAATTTTATATTTTTTATGCAAAGGCGCTAAAGCTAAAACCATTTGAATTGTTGAACAATTCGGATTTGCAATAATTTTATTTTCGTGCCTTAAAACGTGTGAATTTACTTCAGGAACTATCAATGGGACATTTGGAAACATTCTCCATTGCGAAGAGTTATCAATAACTGTTGTTCCCAATTTCGCAAACTCCGGTGCAAATGTTGAAGAGGTTGAAGAACCTGCTGAAAAGATAGCTATAGCAGGATGCGCATTTATCGCTTCTTTTACGCCAATAACAGAAATTTCCTGACCTTTAAAAAGCACTTTTTTCCCAACAGATTTTTCTGAAGCAACAGGTAATAATTCGGTCAAAGGAAAATTATGCTCTTCTAAAACTTTAAGCATTACACCTCCAACTAGTCCGGTAGCACCAACTACAGCAACTTTCATATTTTAGTCTTTATTCGGCCGAAAATGAATTTATAAGTTTTCCGTTTTCGTCCCATTCTTTATTTTGTTTTACAAGTTCATCTTTAAATATAACTTCTGACTTTTGTTTTCCATTGTCATAATAATATTTCCATATACCTGTTTTCTTTCCAAGTTTATAGGTTTCGTCAGAAATCACCTGATCGTTTTCATTCCAAACTTTCCAGTTTCCGTCAAGCTGTCCATCCACATAATTTCCTTCAATTTTCACTTTTCCACTTTCGAAAAAAACCTTAAACTGACCTACCCGCTTATCATTTTTGTAAGTTGATGTTAATTCCAATTTACCATTTTTATACCATTGCTCAGATTTACCAGTAAGAACATTATCTTCCATATGTTGTTCTCCACTTTTAGTTCCATCTTCAAACCAACGGGTAACAACCTGCTTTTTGCCATCATCTGTTTTCTGAGCTTTTAGTTTTCCGCTTTCATAGTATTGTTTATAGCCACCAATGGGTTTACCTTTAGAATAAATAACTTCAACACTTTTCTGTCCGTTTTCATAAAACCTTAAAAAACTTCCATCAGCCAATCCATCAACAAATGTCTTTTCAGACTGAACATCTCCGTTATCATATAAATCGCGACAAATACCAGTAAATGGAACACTATCATTTATTGTGCAGGTTATTCCAGAAATATTAGTTAGTTCTTTACTTGTAACAGTTTCCTGAGAACAACTTAAAGTAAAATATACTAAAGCTGCAAACAAAAAATATATAAAGTAATTTTTCTGTAACATAGTTTCTTATTGAGGTACTCCTACACCATGACAACTTTTAAATTTTTTACCACTACCGCAAGGACATGGATCATTACGTCCTACTTTTTTCTCAACTCTTATTGGTTGAACCTTTTGCTCTTCTGGTTTTGGTTGCCCACCACCGGAATTTTCAACAGCATCAGGTCTGCTGGTATCAAACTTACTCATATCAAGTTTTCGTGGAGCTTTTGCCTCACGTACCTGCTCAGGATCCTGAATTGGAATATGTCCTTTTGTAAGTAATGATACAATCTCACGATTTGCTTTATCAATCATACTTCTGAATAACTCAAATGATTCAAATTTATAAATCAATAAAGGATCTTTCTGTTCGTATGCAGCATTCTGTACAGATTGTTTTAATTCATCCATTTCACGAAGATGCTCTTTCCATGCTTCATCAATAGTAATAAGTATTGCCATCTTTTCGAATGAACGAATAAGTTCCTTACCCTTTGATTCGGTAGATTTTCTTAAATTAGTAACAATTTGAAAAACTCTAACTCCATCACTAACTGGCACTACAATATTTTCATAAACCTGACCGCTCTTTTCAAACACATCTTTTATTACAGGATAAGCCTGATTTGCCATTTGCTGACATTTACGAATATAATTATCATAAACCTGTTCGTAAATTTTCTCAGTAAGCACATTTGGCGACAATGCTTTATATTCTGCTTCAGAAAATGGTGCTTCAGTAGCAAGATATCTTATTAAATCAAGATTAAAATTATCAAATGTTGTACTACCATGATTCTGACCTACTATAGATTCGCAAACATCATACATAGTATTTGAAATATCCACACTCACTTTTTCACCAAAAAGTGCATTTCTTCTACGGCTGTATACAACTTCACGTTGTGAATTCATAACATCATCATACTCCAATAAACGCTTTCTGATTCCAAAGTTATTTTCTTCAACTTTTCTTTGTGCACGTTCAATGGATTTTGTTATCATTGAATGCTGAATAACTTCACCTTCTTTAATACCTAATCTATCCATCATTCTAGCAATACGATCTGATCCAAAAAGGCGCATTAAATCATCTTCTAGACAAACATAAAATTGTGATGAACCAGGGTCACCCTGTCGTCCTGCACGACCACGCAACTGTCTGTCAACACGACGGGACTCGTGACGTTCAGTACCAATAATAGCCAAACCTCCCGCAGCTTTAACTTCAGGACTAAGTTTAATATCGGTACCACGACCTGCCATATTTGTAGCAATTGTTACAACACTACTTCTACCTGCATCAGCAACAATATCAGCCTCACGTTGATGCAATTTCGCATTTAAAACAGAGTGTTTTATTCCACGAAGTTTTAACATTCTGCTTAATAATTCAGAAATCTCAACAGAAGTTGTACCTACAAGTATTGGTCTTCCTGCATTTGTTAACTCTACAATTTCTTCGATTACTGCATTATATTTTTCGCGCTTTGTTTTATAAACCTTATCCTGCATATCCTTACGAACCATTGCACGATTTGTAGGAATTACTACAACATCAAGTTTATAAATATTCCACAACTCACCTGCTTCGGTTTCAGCAGTACCAGTCATACCGGCAAGTTTATGGTACATTCTGAAATAATTCTGAAGAGTAATTGTTGCAAAGGTTTGTGTAGCTGCTTCAACTTTTACATTCTCTTTTGCTTCAATAGCCTGATGCAAACCATCAGAATAACGACGACCTTCTAAAATACGACCTGTTTGCTCATCTACAATTTTAACCGCATTGTTCATAACAACATATTCTACATCCTTTTCGAACATTGAATAAGCTTTTAGTAACTGGTTAATTGTATGAACCCTTTCAGATTTTACAGAATAATCGCGAATCATTTCATCTTTAGCAACTATTTTTTGTTCGGCTGTTAATCCTGATTTTTCTATTTCTGCAATTCTGCTTCCGATATCTGGAAGAACAAACATTTGAGTATCATCAGTGGTATTTGTTATTAAGTCGATACCCTTTTCTGTAAGCTCAACAGAGTTGTTTCTTTCATCAATCACAAAAAATAATTCCTCAGTAATTTCAGGCATCCTTTTAGCATTTTCCTGAAGATATACATTTTCAGTTTTATGCATTAAGGTTTTCATTCCAAGCTCACTTAAGAATTTAATAAGTGCTTTATTTTTAGGGAAACCTTTATGAGCTTTTAATAACAATATACCTCCTTTTTCGGTATCGCCAGCCTGAATAAGTTTTTTTGCCTGGTTCAGAAAATCATTAACAAGATTTTTTTGAGCATTTGAAAGTTTTTCAACTTTTGATTTATACTCATTAAAAAGTTGATCTTCACCCTTAGGAGTTGGACCACTGATAATAAGTGGTGTTCTTGCGTCATCAATCAAAACGGAGTCAACCTCATCAACAATAGAATAATGATGTGTTCTTTGAACAAGATCTTCTGGTCCGATTGCCATGTTATCACGAAGATAATCGAAACCAAATTCGTTATTTGTACCAAATGTTATATCGGCCAAATATGCGTTACGTCGGGCAACAGAATTTGGTTGATGTTTATCAATACAGTCAACTGATAATCCATGGAACTCATAAATTGGTCCCATCCACTCACTATCACGACGAGCAAGATAATCGTTTACTGTTACTATATGAACACCCTTACCGGCAAGTGCATTTAAAAATACAGGAAGTGTTGCAACTAAAGTTTTTCCTTCACCTGTGGCCATCTCAGAAATCTTTCCCTGATGTAGTACCATACCTCCAATAAGCTGCACATCGTAATGAACCATGTCCCATGTAATTTCATTTCCTCCTGCAAGCCATTTATTTAACCAGATTGCTTTAGAACCTTCTATAACAACACTACTTCTTTGAGCTGCGATGTTTCTGTCAAATTCAGAAGCAGTAACTTCTACTCTTTCATTTTCTACAAACCTTCTTGCAGTATCTTTTACAATTGCAAAAGCTTCTGGCAAAACTTCCAATAAAATTTCTTCAATTTTATTATTTATTTCTTTCTTAATCTTATCAATCTGATTATAAAGATTTTCTTTTTCATCAACCTTAATATCATCGCCTTCAACTTTTGCTTTAAGTTCCTGAATTTCCTCTTCCTCAGCTTTATAATAATTATGAATCTTCTCTTTTAAAGCAGCAGATTTCTGACGTAACTCATCATTTGAAAGTTGTTGCAATGTCACATAAACCTGTCTAACCTGTTCAACTACAGGGAAAATAATTTTAATATCTTTATCGGACTTTGTACCGAAAAATTTCTTCAATAAATCGTTAAATGATGCCATTATATATTTTTTAAAAAGCTAACAAAGTTAGTGTCTATTTCGGCAATCACAAAATTTGAAATCTTAATAATAAAATTTTGGCAAATAACTTGTATAACTTACATTTGTAAAAAAGAACAAATGGCTAATAAAATATTATTTTTTTCGGTTTTTATTATTGTTTTTAATTTTTGCAGTAATAAATCATTTTCACAGGATAGTACAAAAATCGCAAAAAGATATTTTGGATTAAGTCTTCAACCTAATTTTCAGAGTATAATTACTTTTGCGATTATAGAAATTTCAGATAAAGGTGTTGTTACACGAACATTTTTAAGTCGTCGCGACTGGCTTCATCAAATTGTCGGTATTCAACAATCGTCAGCAAATGCTGAAGGAAAAAATCTTTTAAAAGATGCAGGTATTGAAGGACCGGAAATTTTGGATGAATTGTGGAAATTAAGATACTCTGAACCTCCTTACGATGGTTCACCACCCGAAAAAGGTTGGGCAGCAAAACCCAGAATGGCATCAGAGGGACAAATGGATATGTTAAGACAATTTGGAATAAAAACTATTAATGATTATTTCTTCGGTGAAAATTTGTATAAGCTTTTAAATTCAATGGAAGACCCAGGCTGGGTTGCAGATTATATGAATAAATAATTACGAATTATTTTAAAAGCTTCTTCTCATTTCTACCATTTTAACAGCAGTAAGCGCACATTCTGCACCTTTGTTACCATGTTTCCCTCCAGCCCGGTCAATTGCCTGCTGAAAATTATTTGTTGTTAAAACAGCAAAAATAAAAGGGATAGGATATTTAATATTTAATTCGGTAATTCCGTGTGTCACACTTTGACAAACATAATCGAAATGCTTGGTATCTCCTTGAATAACACAACCAATACTAATAACTGCATCAACATTTGCTAATTCTGCAAGAATTTTAGCACCTGCTGTTAGCTCTATACTACCCGGAACATACCTTACAATAATATTTTCATCAGGAGTATTACATTTTTTTAATGTTTCTAATGCACCTTCTAATAACGCATCTGTTATTTTACTATTCCATTCTGCTACTACAATCCCGATTCTCATTGAGCTTGCATCAGGAAATATATTTTCGTCGATATTTGACTGAGCTTTTAAATTTGTTACCATAATTTTTTATCAAAAAAAATCCCGATATAATCGGGATTAGATTTTTATAATTTATTTAATTTTAGTTTCGCACGGGTAATATACTTTTCAATTTTCCTACCCTCATTTGTACGATTATATTCTTTTTCAATTCTTTCATAAATAGCAAGTGCTTCTTCCCATTTATTTAATTTTTCTAACACAAAGCCAACTTTCATTAAATAAACTGGTGAAGTAAATTCGTTTGGTTGCTCGTCAGCCGCTTTTTTATAAAATGCTAAAGCTTCTTCTGTTTTTCCAAGCTCCATATTTGCATCACCAATAGCACCTTGCGAAATAGGATATAATAATTTATCATCTGTGCTAAAATCGCTTAAATATTCTATCGCCTTATCAAATTTGCCAGTATTTAAATAACAAACTCCTGCATAATAATAAGATAAATTTCCTGCTTTAGTTGAACCATACTGTTCAATAATTTTTAAAAATCCTGGATATTGAACATCGCCATTTAAAGCCAGATTAAAAGAATCTTTTGCAAAATACTGTTCAGCCATAAACATTTCTTCATGAGCTTCAGCTTCCATTGGAGCAATATAAAGTTTTTTATATCCTAAATAACCACCAACAATAAGAATAATTGCACCAACAACTATCATCAGAACCTTACGGTTTTTCTCAATATACAACTCAGTTTTGGTAAGAACATTTCCAACCTGATCGATGTCATTTCCGAGAACTTCTTTATCTTTGTTTGCCATACACTTATAGTATTCTACGTTTTTTTGAAACCGCAAACCTACACAAAATTTTCAACTTTAGAAAATTTTAGAAAAAGTTATTATATAATCTTTACTAAAGTTAAACTAACTTAAGCTACTGCAATATTTACTAAAGCTTAATTACAGCTTTTTTACTAATTTTGCATTAACAAAAATGAATCTTTTTTTAAAACATATAGATTTAATTGGATTTAAAAATCTGAAAGAAATTTCAGTTGATTTTTCGACTAAAATAAACTGTTTTGCCGGAAATAACGGTGCCGGAAAAACTAATCTGTTAGACTCTATTTATTATCTGTCATTTTGCAAAAGTTATTTTAATAACACTGATCATGAAAACATTCATCACGGTGATAATCTTTTTTTAATTAATGGCATTTATGAACGCAATGAAGTAGATGAGAATATTTTATGCGGAGTAAAACAAAATGATAAAAAGCAATTTAAGAGAAATAAAAAAGAGTACCAAAGATTATCTGATCACATAGGATTATTACCGCTTGTAATAGTATCTCCATACGATGCAAATCTTATCTCGGAAGGAAGTGAAGAGCGCAGAAAATTTATTAACGGAGTTATATCTCAATACGACAAAACATACTTGAATGATGTAATTAATTATAACAAAGTCCTTAAACAACGTAATGCATTACTTAAAGAATTTATAAGAAGAAATAATTCTGATAGAGAAACTCTTGAAATTTACGACGAAAAATTATCGCAGCTAGGTATTCCTATTTACAATAAACGTAAAGATTTTTTGGAAAAACTTAGCCCTGTTTTTGAAAGTTTTTACCGTCACATATCCGGAGGAAATGAAGTTGTAGAGCTATTATATCAATCACAATTAGAACAAGAAGATTTTAAGTTACTTTTAAATAAATCATTTGAAAAAGATAATTTAGTTCAATATACAACATGCGGAATTCATAAAGATGATTTGGTGTTTAAAATCAATGGATTTCCTGTTAAAACTAATGGCTCGCAAGGTCAGCAAAAAAGCTTTTTACTTTCATTAAAATTAGCTCAGTTTGATTTTATTAAAGAAAAAAATGATTTTACACCATTGCTTTTATTAGATGACATTTTTGATAAACTTGATAATACACGTGTTTCCTTATTGATGAAACTTGTAGGAGAACAGCACTTTGGTCAGATTTTTATTTCGGATACTGATAAAAACAGAATTGAGAAAGTACTTGAACCTGTAAAATCTGATTACTCTATTTACAATTTAGAGAAAGGAGCAATACTATGAGACGCAATAACACACGCTCAATCAGCGAAGTAATTAGCGAATATGTAGAAGCCTACAAATTAAAAGGTAAGATATCAGAAATTACACTTATTAAATCATGGCCCGAGATTGTTGGCGAAAAAATTGCAGCAAAAACAATTGAATTAAGAATTCAACACAGGAAATTATTTGTAAAAATTCATTCTTCAATTCTTCGTCAGGAATTAATGATGATTCGTACTGAGCTGGTAAAACGACTAAACGAAAAAGCCGGAGAATCAGTAATTGATGAAATGGTTTTGTTTTAAATTACACTAAATCTCATTTTAAAAACATACTTTATAAGCTATTTTGAGTTAGCTAATGCCAAAACATTTTTTATAACTTTGTCAATCTTATTTAAAAAATAATCAACAATAAATATCATGAAGAAAATTATTTTAGTTTTATCGCTGGTTGTAGGATTAGGATTTTCGCAATCATCATTTTCATGTACTAACCTTCTTATTACAAAAGGTGCATCTACAGACGGCTCTACAATGGTAACATACCATGCAGACAGTCACGTATTATATGGCGAATTATATTACAGACCAGCTGCCGATTACCCAGAAGGCACATTAGTTGACATTTACGAATGGGATACCGGTAAATATCTGGGAAAAATGAAACAGGTAAAACACACTTTCTCTGTAGTTGGTAATCAAAACGAATATCAGGTTTCTATTGGTGAAACAACTTACACAGGAAGAGAAGAATTACAAGACACTACAGGATTAATTGACTATGGTACATTAATTTACACAACATTACAACGAGCTAAAACTGCACGTGAGGCTATTAAAATATTTTCAGAGTTAATTAGCGAATATGGTTATTACAGCACAGGTGAATCTTTCTCTATTGCTGACCCTAATGAAGTTTGGATATTAGAAATGATTGGTAAAGGTCCTGGTAAAAAAGATGCTAAAGGTAAATTGGATTACAGCAAAGGTGCAGTATGGGTAGCTATTCAAATTCCAGATGGATATATATCAGGTCACGCAAACCATGCACGTATAACAACATTCCCTTTCCAGAAAAAAAATAATTTCTTCGATCCAAAACAAACAGTATTTCATTCTGCTGATGTAATAACATTTGCAAAAAAGATGGGTTACTATACCGGAGAAGATAAAGACTTTAGTTTTTCTGATACATATGCACCTTTAGATTTTGGTGGTGCTCGTTTTTGTGAAGCTCGCGTTTGGGCCGCCTTTAACAGAGTTAATAAAGAAATGGGAAAATACGAAGAATATGCAATGGGGCATGACCTTAAAAATCGTATGCCATTATATATTAAACCAGACAAAAAATTATCCGTTCACGATGTAATGGAACTAATGCGCGATTATTATCAGGGAACAAAAATGGATATGACACAAGATATTGGTGCTGGTCCATTTAAATGTATTGTTCGCTGGAGACCAATGACATGGAAAGTTGATAGCACTAGTTATTTACACGAAAGAGCTATAAGTACTCAACAAACCGGATTTACATTTGTTGCTCAAAACCGTTCATGGTTACCTAATCCTATTGGTGGCATATTATGGTTTGGTGTTGATGACAGTTATACATGCGTTTACACACCAATGTATTGTGGTATTACAAAAGTTCCTGAATCATTTGCAGTAGGTAATGGATCTATGATGGAATTTAGCGACAATGCTGCATTCTGGGTTTTTAATCAGGTTTCAAATTTTGCATATACACGCTATAGCGATATGATACAAGATATTCAACAGGTACAACGCGAACTTGAATCAAAATATATTGATAATACACCTAATATTGATAAACAAGCTGCCGATCTTTATAAAACTGATCCTAAAAAAGCTATAGAATTTATTACTAATTATAGCGTTGATGCTGGAAACGGAACTGTAAAAAGATGGAAACAGCTTTATGCATTTTTATTTACAAAATATATGGACGGCAATATTAAAACTGTTGTTCCCGGACAAAGAAATCCTAAAGTAAAACAGCCAGGATATAACGACGAATACTATCGTCAGATAGTAAAAGATAAAGGCGAAAAATTTAAAATGCCAAGTGGCGGATCACATTAAAATAAAAAGGAGCTTCGGCTCCTTTTTTGTTCATTAGATCTAACAAGCCTTCGAGTCCTGTTAGGTCTGAATAAATATTTTTTATCCATATAGTATTTTGAATTAAAATTTTTTGTAATATTGCAGTCCGTTTGAAAAAGTATCACAATTAGAAATTAACGCAAGATGGACTTAGTTAAAGTATTTGAAAATGAAATGTTAACAGCTGTTGAGTTACCACAATTTAAAAGTGGCGACACTATCACTGTTCACTATAAAATTAAAGAAGGAAATAAAGAACGTATTCAGCAGTTTCGCGGAGTAGTAATTCAGCGCAAAGCTTCTGGTGTAAAATCAACCTTTACAGTTCGCAAAATTTCCAATGGAGTTGGTGTAGAAAGAATTTTCCCTGATAATTCTCCATTTATTGATAAAATTGAATTAAACAAAAGTGGAAAAGTACGCCGTGCTAAATTATTTTATCTACGCGGACTTACAGGTAAAAAAGCAAGAATTAAAGAAAGAAGAGTTAATACAGGAAAAGCTGTTGTTGTTCCTGCAGAATAATAAAATTCACGTTATAATAAAAAATCCCGCTAATTGCGGGATTTTTTATTATAAGTCTAGTTCTCGAGATAAGAAAACTATTTACTTCGCTTCTATTACAAACTCTGTTCTACGATTTAAAGCTCTTCCATCAGGTGTATCATTTGAGGCTACGGGTTTAGTTTCTCCATAACCACGAGCAGAAACTATTCTAACTTTATCCAAACCCATTAAAATAAGATATTCGCCAACTGCTTTAGCTCTTTGCTCACTAAGTGCCTGGTTACTCTTATCATCACCTTCGCTATCGGTATGTCCATGAATAGAAATTTTAATCTGAGGATTCTCTTGTAAATACTCCAAAAAATTATCAAGAACAATAAGGCTGGATTTCTCGAAAACAGCATCACTTGATGCAAAATAAATATTATTAAGCTTAACTGTTGTTCCAACCTCTACCGGTTTTACTTCAAAATTAACTTTAACAGGTTCTTCCTTTTTAATATCTTTTACTTTTATATATTCTGAAGTAAATGCGTATTCTTTTTTCTTAACTGTCATAATTAACTCATCATCGGGTTTGGCAACAGAAATTGCAACAGCATATTTTCCTGTCATTTTATCTACAACCCCTTCAGTTACCCTGTTAGTTTTAACATCTTTAATTTCAACTTTTGCATCCTGAACTGCTTCGCCCTGATCGTCTTTTATTTCACCCTTAATAATTGCAATTTCTTTTGGACGGGCTTCTTCATATAAGTCGAAAGAATATATATCCCAACCTTCTGAACCTTGTAACTTATTAGATGAAAAATATGCTTTCTTTCCAAAAGTACTAACAATAAACCCAAGTTCATCACCTTCTGTATTTATAGGATATCCGATATTTTTCGGCTCAGTCCATTTACCATCAGGTTTCATTTTTGAATAATAAATATCATACCCTCCTATTCCATCTCGTCCATCTGACGAAAAATATAAAGTCTGACTATCACTATGAATAAATGGAGATTTTTCGTTTCCATGGCTATTTATAACATTACCCAGATTAACAGCAGGTTTCCAATTTCCATCATCGCCCATTTTTGACATCCATATATCACTTGTTTGGGTGGACTGATCGTCTAAATCAAATCCAAGATTACCAGGACGAATACTTGAAAAATAAATAGTTTTTCCATCAGATGATATTGACGGCTGACTTTCCCATGAACGCCGACCATTTATTGCAGCTCCCATATTCTTTAATGCAGACCATTCGTCATCTACATAATCAGACACCCATATATCACAATACAAATTATTTTCGCATATTGTTAAATACAAGTGATTATTATCAATCGAAATAGAAATTGCTCCCTGACTGTTGTTTTTATCATTAAATGGAGCAGTCATAGCCTTTATACTACCAAATGACTCTTCAAGAGCTCCGGTTTTACTTGTCCTTTCAGCCATTGAGAATTCATCAGTACGTAATGTTGTACCTAAATCATTTCTCTTATTAAATCGATGTGTAAAAAAAGCAATTTCACCATCAGGACTTATTAATGGTAAAAACTCATCATCAGGAGAATTCAGTCCTTTAACCTTTACAGGATTAAAAGGAACTGGTTTTGCCATTAATTCATTATAAGTTTTTACATGCTTGCTTATTACTTCTGCTTCAGGTTTAAATGGCGATTGCTTACTATTAGCAATAAATTTATCAATATAAATCTGAGCGTTTTTAAAATCTTTTGAAATGTAATATCGTTTACCAACTTCAAAGCTTGCTCTGTAGTTATCAATTGCAGGACAATATTCGGCTGCCTTTTTAAAATAGTCTATAGCTCTGTTTCTAAATTGCAAAGACTGTGAAGCATCATTTGTCCTTTCCGACTTGGAATTATTAATATCTGCTAACATTAAGTAAGCAGCAGCATAGCTTTCATCAAGTTTTGTTGATTCAATTAATAATTTATAGCCTAAATCGGGATTACCTTTTTTAAAATTATCACGAGCTTGTTCAAATGTTTTTCTTGCTTTCTTATCAACCTCAGGACAAACATCTTCTTCGTCCTGGGCTAACAAATTGCCGGTAAATAATAAAAATAATACCGTAACAATAAACAAAACACTTTTTAATAATTTTAAAAATAATAACATTATTTCTTTTTTGCTTCTTCAATTAATTTATCACCCTCAGCTTTTGCTTTTGCTTTTAACTTATCTGATTCCTGTTGTGCCTGCTGTAATTTTAAGTCAGATTCGGATTTAGCTTTATCCTGAATACCCTGAGCTTTCTTTTCGGCTTCTTCACGAAGTTTTTTCGCAGGTTCTTTTGCAAGCTTTTCGGCAATAGGTCCCTTTGCTTTAGCTTCACTTATTAATTTATCAGCTGCTGCATTTCCTTCTGCACGAACCTTATCTGCAGCTACTTTTGCAGCATCATTAACTTGCTTTGCTGCTGTCTGAGCAGTTGCCATTAATTTTTGCGATTGCTCATCTGCTGCTTTCAATAGTTTATCTGCTTGCTCCTGCGCTTTTTTAATTGCTTCAGCTTTTGCTTTATCAACTTCTTCATTTACTTTATCAATCACCTGATCTTTTACATTATCAACAGCGCCCTTTGCCTGATCCTTTAAATTGAATTTTATTTCAGGCTTTGTTATTAAACCTGTAATTAATCCTTTTATATCAATAAATTCAGGAACTTTAATATTTATTCCTAAACCTCCTGCCTGAGCAGATAAGTTTCCTAACAACTCATTTGCTGTACTACCTAATTCTGATGTAGGAATTTTAAAATTCATAATATAATCAACTACCTGATCTAAACCTTGTTTTCCACCAAACTCCATTTCAGTCTTTCCAATCTTAGTAACGAAAGGTTCTATTTCAATATTGCCATTTACAATTTTAAATTTTAAATTAGTATTCTGTAATGTGAGTTTTTTATATTTATCAGTTTTAAGCACCTGTGATAGTTTATCAAGAACCTCAGTATTACTAACTGTCAGAGCTTTGGTATTAAGAACACCCGAACCATTAATTGTTTTCATCTCGGGAGACATTGCCTGTGTTAATTTTCCTCCAAAACTAATTCCAATAGAAATCTTACCTGAACATTTTTCAGCTATCGGTGCAATTTTCTGAACAGTGTTAAAAGCAGTAAATGTTTTTTGAACATCAAAATCTTTTATATCCATTTTAAGATCAATATCCGGATTTGGTGTTCCCTTTGTTGAATAATATCCAGACAATGACATTGAGCCATCAAGTAATTGCATATTTAATCCGTTTAAATCAACTTTTCCATCACGTATTATTATTGACCCTTTTGTATTTTTAATTTCCAGCTTATCATATAACATATTGCCAATAGATGAGTTCAAAACAAAATCAATATTCTCAGGAACTTCAAATACAGTTAATGATGATGTATCAGCAGAAGCAGCCTCAGTTGTTGTAGTAGTTTCACTTCCCATTAACTGATTAATGTTAAGATTTGTTGAACTAAAATTAAATACCCCTTTTAAAAGTTCATCTCTGAAAACATATGCTAAGAAATTCTCAATTTTTCCGTTCATTGCAAAATCACTGCTTCCCATTTTAGCATTGAAACTTTTTAAATCAAAATATTTTGGAGATACTTCCATAGATGCAGTTTCAATATTTACAGGTGCCGATAAATCTTTACTTGTATAATTAATTCCTAAAAGATCAATTTTACCTACAGCTTTAAAATCTTCATATTTTTCCTGTTCTATTTGCGACATACGTCCGGCAAAATCAACATCAGCCTTAATTACTCCGGCTAATGAAGCATCTTCAACTGGCATAAAAGATTTAACTGAATTTAAATCCAAAGTGCCTTTTACCATTCCATCCATATTAGCATCGCTAACCGGTGTTGAAACGTGCAAACGCATATCAAACGGACTGCCTGCCATTTCTACGTGAAATTTTTTAACATCGATTACAGTATTATCAGGCTGTCCATCTTTATTGTCAACAACCAAATCAACATTGATATTCTGAACAGAAGCAGGAAGAGTCGGGTATTTAAAACTACCATTTTCAATTAATAATTTCACTCCAAATCCTGGCATAATGCTGTCGTTATAAATTCCTTTAACATTACCACTAAATCCGATTTTACCTGTAGTTTTAACATTTGAAAAATCGTTCATATAAACTGCAGGAACCATTGACAAAAGATTTCTGAAATCAGTTTTCTTTGCTTCAAAAGTTAAATCCATAACAATATCATCAGCAGGCATTGACACTGAACCATTCAAGCCTAATTCAAGTTCGTTTAATTTTATAATGTTATCCTTTAAAGTATATTTTGATTTCTCGAGATCTGCTTCAATCCCACAAGAAATGTTAACTTTTGATTTATTAATGTATTTCATACCATCATATGCAACAGATAAAGAATCGATACTGGCTGTTGTTTCAAGTGTTGTTAAAACATCAGTTAAATCACCCTTCAATAGAAACTGCATATTTTGTAATTCCATCCAAAAACCCAAATCATTATCATCATAAACTACATTACCATTTATAATTTCAAACTTTTTTAATGCAAGTTTAAAATGAGTTGCCGATGTATCTGTTGTTCCGGTAGTATCAGTTGAAGGCTTCATTATATCCCAGTTTGCCTTTCCACCTTTCAATACTTTAACATGAATATTAGGATTCTTTAATTCAATTCCTTTAATTTTTATCTGATCTCCAAACACACTGAATAAATCAAGTTCTGTAGAAAGACAATCAAAGGTAACCAAGGTATCTTTCTGAAAATCATCAACTCCAATCACACTAAGTTTATTTAGATCTAGTGTAAGATTTGGAAAACTACTGAATATACCTAAATCTATTTCGCCAAAATCAACTTTAGCATTAAGATTATTGTTTATTTCTGTTTTGGCAAATTCAATTATTTTATCTTTAAAAATAAAAGGCAATGCTATTAACAGTGCAAGTAATATTAAGAAAGTTATTCCGGTAATTTTTAAAATCTTTTTCAGGATTTTCATAGGATTAATCTTTTTATGTTTTGACTGTAAAAATAATATTTAATTAAAAGAATAAAACTGAAATTTGAAATAAAATATTAGAAGTTTAGCATTTATATTAAATTCTAATTCCTATCACAACAATATCATCTGTCTGTTCGCAATCTTGCTTCCAGTTGTTAATTGAATATTCTAAAAATGCTTCCTGTTCCGACATATCCATTGTTTCCATTGTTAGTAACAACTCTTTAAAGCGTCTTCTATTTAACTTCTTTAATTTTTCGCCTCCGAACTGATCAATATAACCATCAGAAAACATATAAAATGTATCGTTTGCACACAAATCAATTTCAGTTTGTTCAAAAAGTTTTTCTGCACCACCATAAAACCCTATCGGGTTCCTGTTTCCTTTAAACTCTGTTATGCAACCCTCTCTAATCATTATCATAGGTCGGAATGCACCTGAAAAAACTGCTTTCGATTTATCTTTTAAAATTTTGCATAGAGAAATATCCATGCCATCAGAAGCCATAAATTCTTTTCCTGAATTTAATTCTCTGTGTAATTCCAAATCAAGCTCATAAAGTATTTGAGCAGGTTCACACAAATTACTGCCTTCAATTACTTTTTTTAATAAAGAATGAGCAAGTACAGACAATAATGCTCCCGGCACACCATGTCCTGTGCAATCAATTGCAGCGATATAATAGGCATCGGGTTTTTCATAAAACCAGTAAAAATCGCCACTCACAATATCTTTTGGTTTGTACAAAACAAAGCCACCATTAAAAAGTTGTTCGATTTTACATTTAGCCGGCAAAATCGACTGTTGAATTCGTTTAGCATAATTAATACTTTCAAGCATTTCTGCATTATGTTGTGCTAAACTAACATTTGCTTTTAAAAGTTTCTGCTCTGAAGTTTTTCTGTCTGTTATATCATATCCTATAGCAACCATAGTATTTGAAGGCCCTACAGTTGTATTCCAAAGTATCCATTTATTTTTTCCAGAGGAAGTTTTAAGTAACCGCTCATAAGGCTGTGGATACAATCCTTTCTGACATTGAGAAAACATTTTTCTTGTAATATTTTTTACAATCTCAGTTTCTTCTTCACTGTTACGTGTTAAATTCCACCATGCATCGCCCAATAATTGTTTTGACTCAAAACCAAGAATTTTTAATGACGATGAACTTACATAGTCAACACTACCCTGATCATTAACAACGATCACAAGTGTATTTAATTTCTCCAATATTAATTCAGATAATTCTTCCATAAAATAATTTGATTAAGAAAATTGAAAACCTGAGAGGTTTCAGTAAAAAAGAGATAAAAACTCTTTTAATTACCAGTTACGATAAGAATGATATCGCTTATTATGGTGAATTGTAAAAATATGCCATCCCTTGCAATTCGGTTGAATGCAAAGGAACACACGGGTATTATTTATTAATAATTGTGGCATAATAATCAGCAAAGGTAAAATTTTATTTATAAATAAAAAAAACTTTAGGTTGAATAAACAATATTCAAAGAAAATTAAATATAAGAGAAAAAAGCGAATTAACTTACAACAGCTGCCTGAGGCTCTTCAACAATATCACCTTCCTCATCTTCTGCATCAAGATCGATAGCATCTTTAAGCATATTCTTGGTATTAACCCTCTTCTCAAGAGTTAATAAAATTGAAGGCAACAAAATTAAATTTGTTACAAGTGAACTTAACAGAGTAATTGAAATTAATGTACCCATAGCTGCCGTTCCACCAAAACTAGAAACAATGAATATTGCAAATCCAAAAAACAAAATAATATTAGTATAAATCATACTAAGACCAACCTCTTTCACGGTGTTACGAATAGAATCAGATCCTGAACCTTTTTTTAACTGTTGCCTGTATTCAGTTAATATATAAATAGTACCATCCGATGCTAAGCCAAATGCGATACTAAAAATTAATATTGTTGATGGTTTAAATGGTATATTAAAATAACCCATTATTCCTGCTGTAACAACAAGTGGAATTAAGCATGGTATTTTGGATAAAACAATAATTAATACAGAACGGAAAAGTACCATTCCGATAAGCAATATTAATCCTATAGCGATTAAAAGGCTTATAAAAAGATGACGGAATAAATAATCATTACCTTTTAAAAAAACTGCGCTTTGACCAGTAAAACTTACATTATATTCTTTTGGATCAAAAATACTATCCACTTGTGGCCTTAACTCGTTTATTAATTCTTTTATTCGAACTGAACCAACATCAGCCATCTGAAAGCTGACTCTTGTATAACGCTTAGTACTATCAAGAAAAGCTTTAAATTTACTATCATTACCAGATACTGTTGATATATATTTTTTCATTTTATTCAGTTCCATTGGAGGAGGCAACTGATAAAATTTAGGTTTTCCATCATTGTAAGCCTGATATGCAAATCTTAATGCCTCAACAACAGAAAGTGGTTTAGAAAATTCGGAATGCTCGTTAACAACTTTCTGAAGTTTTTTAATTTTATAAAGTGTTTTAGCATCATCAGCAAAAACACCTTTTTCCTTTTTAGTATCAATTAAAACTTCAAAAGGTAAAACTCCATTAAAATTCTTTTCAAAGAAACGTAAATCAGTATATATAGGATCTTTTTTCGGAAGATCGTCAACAACATAACCGATTTTTTTAATATTAAACATTCCAAGTCCGCCAATAACAGTAATAACAGCAATAACAATATAAATTGCAGTTCTTCGGTTATGAACTAAAAAATTTACTTTATCAATAATATAATTAATTCGTTTTCCGGATAAATGATTCTTCTTTTTTAATGATGGAGCTGGTAAAAAACTTAAAATAATAGTTAAAAATGTTAACGCCACAAAATAAGATGCTATAACATTTATTGCAGCAACAACACCAAATTCAACAAGTAAAGAGCTGTTTGTAAAATAAAAAACTCCAAAACCAACCGCAGTAGTAATATTAGCTAAAAAATTAGACAGTCCAACTTTTCTTACCATCATGCTTAATGCACGCATTTTATTACCATGCCTGCGAAGTTCATCCTGATATTTATTTGTAAAAAAGATACAATTAGGTAACCCAATAACTGTAATCAGTGGCGGAATCATTGAAGATAAAATCGTTATTTGATAGCCAAACAAATGTATTGTTCCAAGTGACCATATCAATCCAATTGCAACTACCACTAAAGAATACCCAACAACCCTGAATGAACGGAAAAATAAATAAAGAATTAATGCCGTAACAACAATTGCAAGAATTAAAAATAGTTCCATTTCATTCGAAACGGTTTTCATGAATTTTGTTCGAATATACGGTAGTCCAGAAAAATGCAAATTCGTTTTATACTTTGCAGAAAATTTATCAGCTTTTTCTTTAATACTTTCTACAATGCTTATTCGTTCCTTTGAATTCAATTTTTTATCATCAAAGGTTATTGCCATTAAAGTAGAGTTTGTTTCTTTATTAATAACCAATCCATCATAAAATGGCAATGAATAAATTAACTCTTTAATACTGTCTAATTCTAATTGTGTTTTAGGTTTCTCTTTAATAAGCTGATTAAATTCAAACTTATTCAGGCTATCATTTTTAGTAATATTGTATATGTTAGTAACAGACAGTACTTCTTTTATTCCAACAATATTTTTAATCTCTTTCCCTAAATCATATAAATCATTAAACTTAGAAAGTTCAAATAAATTAGAATCCTGAAGACCAATAACCATTACATTACCATCTTCACCAAACATTCTTTTAAAAGATGAGTAATCTACCATTGCCTGATCATCGCTTGGCAAGGGCTTTACAAATGTATATGAAAGTTCAATTTTACTAGCCTGCCAAGCCATAAAAACAGTTATAGCAAGTAGTACCAAAAGAATGGCTACCCTATTACGTAAAATTAAACTAGCTATAGCACCCCACATTTTATCTTATTATTATAAGGGCTGCAAAGTTAGAACATTTTTATTGTCAACTATAGTATTGCAAGCAAGTTTTTTTAGACTGCTAATCAGTATATTACACTTATATTTTTGAATTATAACCGATTAAATTATTTTTTTAGTTAATTTTTTATTTAAATAATTGAATTTTAAAACATTTAATTTTATTAAATTTGTATAATTAAGTTATTTATTTCTTGCTTTTTTAATTTCTACTTAACTATTTAATAATTAGTGATACGTGAAGAATATTGAAGAAGAACTAAAAGAAAAAGAATATTTACTAAATGAAGCTCAAAAAATTGCAAAACTTGGAAGCTATTCATTAGATATTGCAACTGGTATTTGGAATAGTTCAGAAATTCTTGATGACATTTTTGGAATAGATAAAAATTATGTCAGATCTATTGACGGCTGGGCAAATATTGTTCATCCAGATCATAGAAAAATGATGACCGATTATTTTACAAATGATGTTTTAGCTAAAAAAGGCTCATTCAATAAAGAGTATAAAATTATAAAGCAAAATAATGGCAAAATTCTTTGGGTTCATGGTTTAGGTGAACTTCGTTTCGATTCAAAAGGCAATGTCATTAAAATGTTAGGTACTATTACAGATATTACAGAAAGAAAATTAATTGAATTATTGCTTAAAGAAAAAACCGAAGAAATAGAATCTCAAAACGAGGAATACAAACAATTAAATGAAGAGTTAAATATTATAAAATTAGATACTGAAGAAAATGAAGCTAGACTAAAAGAAGCGCAAAGAATTGCACATATAGGGCATTGGGTTTTAGATTTAGAAAACAATGTTCTTCATTGGTCTGATGAAGTTTACAGAATATTTAATTTAAAACCTCAGGAATTTGCTGCCACATACGAAGCATTTATAAATGCTATTCATCCTGATGACAGAATTAAAGTTAACATTGCTTATACTTCCTCTTTGGAAACTAAAAGCCCATATGAAATAATTCATAGATTACTAATGTCTGACGGAAAAGTTAAACATGTAAAAGAACGTTGCGAAACATTTTATAACAAAGAAGAAAAACCATATAGATCAGTTGGTACTATACAAGACATTACTGAACAAATAATATACGAAGAAGAACTTAAACAAAAAAATGAGGAGATTGAAAAACAAAATGAAGAATATAAACAATTAATAGAAGAATTACAATTAGCAAAAGATAAAATTGAATTAAGCGAAAATAAATTCAGAAATCTTGTTGAAACATCAAGTGATATTATATGGGAAACAAATATTGACGGCGTATACACATATATAAGTCCGCAAGTTGAAAACATTTTAGGTTTTAAACAGTCAGAATTAATTGGCAAATCGCCATTTTACATTATGCCTCAAGATGATGCTAAAAGAATTTCAATAATATCAGATAATATTGTAAAATCTAAGCAACCTTTCAGTGGATTAGAAACACCAGCTATTGACAAAAATGGCAATTTATTTACCTTTGAGACTAATGGGGTACCTGTTTTTGATAGTAAAAGAAATATAATAGGGTACAGAGGTATAAACAGAAATATAACAAAGAGAAAACAAGCAGAAAAATTATTAGCTCAAAAAAATGACGAGATAGAAGCTCAAAACGAAGAATACAAGCAGCTTAACGAAGAATTAAATTGTGCAAAAGAAAAAGCAGAAGAAAGTGACAGATTAAAATCTGCATTTCTTGCAAATATGAGCCACGAAATACGCACTCCAATGAATGGCATAATTGGATTTTCGCAATTACTTTTAAAGAAAAATTTACCTGAAGACAAAAAACAGAAATTTGTAGAGATAATAAATACTAATGGGTATCAATTATTAGGTATTATAAATGACATTATTGATATATCAAAAATTGAATTAGGCATTGTTACCCCTTATTTTAGTAACATTAGTCTAGATAATATTCTTGAAGATATTGAAACAATGATTAAACCTTCTGCAAATTCAAAAAACATTAGATTATCATTAAATAAATCAACTACAAGTTCAGTTAAAGACATATATACAGACGATATTAAACTTCGTCAGATTTTAACAAATCTTCTTACAAATGCAGTAAAATTTACAAATAAAGGAACAATTGAATTTGGTTATGAAATAAAATCAGATAAAATTGAATTTTATGTTAAAGATGAAGGCTGTGGAATACCTGAAGATAAAATTAATTTGATTTTTGAAAGGTTTAGGCAATTAGATAATCAACCAGATGACAGCAGAACTGGAACAGGGTTAGGATTGGCAATAACAAAAGCATTTGTAGGATTACTTGGTGGCGAGATATGGCTTAAATCTGAACTAAACAAAGGAACTACATTTTATTTTACAATAAAATACCAACCTTCAAAATCTGAACTTGTGAGCGATTTTAATACTAAAGAAGAACATTTTAACTGGTACAATAAAACAATTTTAGTAGCTGAAGATGATCTTTCAAATTTTAAATTAATAGAAGAAATTTTTGCAGCAACAAATGCGAAAATTATTTATGCAAGTAACGGTCAGAAAGCCATTGATGAATTCAATAACAATGAGCATATTGATATTATTTTAATGGACATTAAACTTCCTGTAAAAAATGGCTATGTAGCAACTGCTGAGATTAGAAAAATTAATAAAACAGTTCCTATAATTGCAATTACTGCGTATGCGTTTTCTGAAGACAAAGAAAAAGCGATGTTAGCCGGGTGCTCTGATTACCTTTCAAAGCCGATTAATGACAAAGAATTATGCAAATTAATAAACAAATATTTTGAGCCATAATTAAATCTTTATTTAATGACAAAAAGGCATATTTACTTTGTTATAACATATTGTACATTACTATTATTTATATTTAGTTCCTGTCAGGTAAGTCGCTTTATTTTTTACAATTTCGCAGATATAAAGGATTATAAGAAATTCCCTTCACGGGAATTAAAAAATGATTCTGTAATTTTTTATTTTCCAAATTCAAAAAATGAAAAAGTACCAGATTTAATAACAATAGCTAATGAAAATAATATTTCATTTGACAAATATCTGGAAGCCAATAAAACGGTAGCTTTTCTAATTATTCAAAACGATACAATAAAATATGAAAAGTATTTTAATGGTTATAATAAATCATCAATAACAACTTCCTTTTCAATAGCAAAATCAATAACTTCAATTTTAATAGGTTGTGCAATTAAAGAAGGTTTTATAAAATCTATTGATGAACCTATAATAAATTACATACCAGAATTAAAAAATAAAAATCTGGATAATGTTACGATAAAGCATTTATTACAAATGACATCAGGAATAAAATTTAATGAAAGCTATTTTAACCCGGTAAGCGATGCTGCAATTTTTTATTATGGAAGAAATCTAAGAAGAGCTATTTCCCATATGCGAATGGAATCCGAACCAGGTAAAAAATTTGAATATAAAAGCGGTAATGCACAATTACTTGGATTAATTTTAGAAAGGTCGCTGAAAACAAAAACTGTAACGGAATACTTTCAGGAAAAACTATGGAAACCATTGGGAATGGAATATGATGGAAGTTGGAGCATCGATAAAAATAACAACGGTTTAGAAAAAACATTTTGTTGCATAAATGCACGAGCAAACGATTTTGCTAAAATCGGCAGATTGTATTTAAATAAAGGCAACTGGAATGGAAAGCAAATTGTACCTGAAAATTGGATATATGAATCTACAAAAATCGATACTACAAACGGAAGCAAATGGTACTATCAATACCAATGGTGGATAACAAATAAAAAAGGAAATTACTTGGCTCAGGGATTCCTCGGACAGTTTATTTATGTATGCCCTTCAAAAAATCTTATTATAGTTAGAATGGGGAAAAAAGAAGGCAAAATTGAATGGTGGAAATTTCTTAACTCAATCGCCGACAACTATTAAATTTTTCGTTTTCAACTTTCAACTTTAAGTATTTTAGACACTTTCAATTAATATGTTATTTAGAATCTATCTGTATAATATTTTTTTATAAACACTGTCATTAAACATATTTGCCTTTTAAAGCGAAATATTAATTTTGAGGAAAATTAAATCATAATATTCAATAAGAATAAGAATATGGCAAAAGTGAAAGGAGCAATAGTAGTTGACATTGAAAAATGCAAAGGCTGTAGCGTTTGTATTCCTGCATGTCCACAGGAGGTTATACTACTTGCAAAAGAAGTAAATGGCAAAGGGTATCAATATGCTTATATGGAAAAACCTGATGCTTGCACAGGTTGTATAAACTGTGCTATTGTATGTCCGGACGGAGTAATAACAGTTTATCGCACAAAAGTTGAAGCTTAAAAATTAATCGAAAAAAAAGAAAGCAATGGGCGAATTAAAATTAATGAAAGGCAATGAGGCAGTAGCCGAAGCTGCTATTAGAGCTGGTGCCGATGGTTATTTCGGTTATCCTATAACTCCACAATCGGAAATTATGGAATATTTAATGACCGAAAAACCTTACGAAACAACAGGTATGGTTGTGTTACAAGCAGAAAGTGAAGTTGCTGCTATAAATATGGTATATGGTGGAGCATCTTGCGGAAGAATGGTAATGACATCATCTTCTAGTCCCGGTATTAGTTTAAAAATGGAAGGCATTTCATATCTGGCAGGTGCTGAATTACCTGCTGTAATTGTAAATGTAGTTAGAGGTGGTCCCGGTTTAGGAACTATTCAGCCTTCTCAATCAGATTATTTTCAAGCTACTAAAGGTGGTGGTCATGGCGATTACAGAATGTATGTACTTGCACCCTCTTCAGTTCAGGAAATGTGCGATTTTGTAAAAATCGGATTCGATATGGCTTTTAAATATCGTAACCCTGTTATGATTTTAAGTGATGGTGCTATTGGTCAGATGATGGAAAAAGTTGTGCTTTTTGATCCTATTCCTAGACGTACACCTGAGGAAATTGAAAAACAATGTCCATGGGCTACAGTTGGAAAAAAAGCCAACCGCGAACGTAATATTATAACATCTCTTCTTTTAGATTCTCATGAGCAGGAACAACATGTTTTCAAACTCAGAGATAAATATAAAAGAATGCAACAAGAAGATGTTAAATTTGAAAAAATACAATGCGATGATGCAGAATATCTTTTTGTAGCTTATGGTTCAAGTGCACGTATTTGTCAAAAAGCTGTTGATATGGCTCGTGCACAAGGAATAAAAGTTGGACTTTTCCGTCCTATCACTTTATTTCCATTCCCATCAGAAGAATTAAAAAAACTAAGCTCACAAATAAAAGGTATCTTATCTGTAGAGATGAGCCTTGGTCAAATGATTGAAGACATTAAACTTGCTGTTGAATGCAAAGTTCCGGTAAATCATTTTGGAAGAACTGGTGGCGTTATTCATTCACCGGGTGAAGTATTTGAAGCATTAAAATCTACTTATTTAGGAGGATAAACATATGGATATTAAAGATATTATAAAACCAGAAAACATCGTTTACAAGAAAACGAAACTTTTTACAGAAAAGCCTCTTTCGTACTGTCCTGGCTGCGGACACGGTACTGCACATCGTATGTTGCTAGAAGTGTTGGAAGAAATGAATATTTATTCTGATACTGTTGGTATTGCTCCTGTTGGTTGCTCTGTATTAGCGTATGAATTTTTAGATATTGATATGCAACAAGCAGCTCATGGTCGTGCACCGGCACTTGCAACTGCTGTAAAAAGATTAATGCCTGATAAATTTGTTTTTACTTATCAAGGTGATGGTGATTTAGCAGCAATTGGCACAGCTGAAACAATTCATGCTTGTAACCGAGGTGAAAACTTTACTATGATTTTCATAAATAATGGTATTTATGGAATGACTGGAGGACAAATGGCTCCAACAACACTTCCCGGAATGAGAGCATCAACATGCCCTTTTGGTCGTAATACAGAAATAATGGGAAATCCATTAAAAATCACTGAACTTTTAGCACAATTACCAGGTGTATATTATGCAACTCGTCAGGCTGTTCATACGCCAAATGCGGTTCGTAAAACTAAAAAAGCTTTAAGAAATGCATTTGAATACCAAAAACTAAAAAAAGGAATTTCTTTTGTTGAAATAGTTTCAAATTGTAATTCGGGATGGAAAATGACTCCAAACCAATCTAATAAATGGATGGAAGATAATATGTTCCCATTCTACCCTTTAGGTGACATTAAAGTTCCTCAGTTAGAAAAAGTTTAGTAACATTAAACAAAAAGAATCATGACAGAAGAAATTATTATAGCCGGATTTGGAGGACAGGGTGTGCTTTCAATGGGTAAAATTCTTGCATATTCAGGTATTATGCAAAATCAAGAAGTTAGCTGGATGCCTTCATACGGACCAGAAATGCGTGGAGGAACTGCTAATGTTACAGTTATTCTAAGTAATGAAATGATAAGTTCCCCGATTGTTAATGAGTTTGATACAGCTATCATACTAAATCAACAATCAATGGATAAATTTGAAAAAACTGTTAAACCTGGTGGTATATTAGTATATGATCCTAATGGAATTACTCGTCATCCAACCAGAAAAGACATTACAATTTATTCAATAGATGCAACTGACGAAGCAAATCGAATGGGAAATGTGAAAATATTCAATATGATAGTGCTTGGTGGTTATTTAAAGATTAAACCAGTAATTTTAGTTGAAAATATTGTAAAAGGATTAGAAAAATCACTACCAAAAAGACACCACGGACTAATTCCAGAGAATAAAAATGGAGTTATGCGGGGCATGGAAATTATTAAACAAAAATAAAATAAAGCTGCTTCGGCAGCTTTTTTTATTAATAATATTTAAATCGTTTTAAAAAATCGTTTTAAATAATCAATTTTGTAATATGAATTATAACGAAATACTTTTCTTCTCTGGATTTATATTATTTATTATACTAATCCTATATGCTGATTTAGGTTTGATTGGCAGAAAAAGCCATGTTGTATCTTTTAAAGAAGCTTCTTTATGGAGCGTTGTTTGGATAAGCCTGTCACTAATATTTTGGATTACATTAAGATATTACGGACATGTAATTCATGGAATTGACAACTATGATGAACTGCAACAAAAGGTAATACAAAACTCGCATCCTATAACATTAGTTGCAGGTAACTTCGCAGAAAGTTTATCCATTTATAATAATAATTTATCTCTTGAATATATAACCGGCTACCTTATTGAATATGCGTTATCGATTGATAATGTTTTTGTTATGGTTATGATTTTTTATTCATTCTCTGTTAAAGAAAAATTCTATAAACGAGTTTTATTCTGGGGAATTCTTGGTGCCATTGTTATGCGCTTCTTATTTATTTTTCTAAGTGCTGCATTAATTCAAAAATTTAACTGGACACTTTATATTTTTGGTGGATTATTAATATTCACAGCAGTTAAAATGTTTTTAAACCGCAACAAAGAAGAGAAAATAGATACAGAGAAACACCCTGTTGTAAGATTTGCTTCAAAATATTTTAATGTATTTCCAAGATATGTAGGACAGAATTTCTTCATCAGAAGAAAAAAAGTTTTACAAATGACTCCATTGTTTCTTGTTTTATTAGTTATTGAATTTTCTGATGTTATTTTTGCCGTTGATTCTGTTCCTGCAATTTTCTCTATAACAAAAGACCCATATATTGTTTTCTTTTCAAACATATTCGCAATCTTAGGATTAAGATCACTGTTTTTTCTGGTAGTACATGTAATTAACCTATTTCATTATTTAAAAACCGGATTGTCATTTTTACTAGCTTTTATTGGAACAAAAATGTTTCTTCATTCATGGCTTAAAGAAATTGGGTTTACTACAGAACATTCTTTATATGTAGTATTAGGAATTTTAGTAATTAGCATTTTAGCATCTGTAATTTTTCCTCCAAAGAAATCAGAAGAAATTCATTTGGAATAAGATTTTACTTGTCTTTAGATTTTAAAATCTCTTATTTATTACCTTTGTATAAATGAACTTCATAATTTATATAATATTCCTTTTTTTCGTTCTGGTTTTTGCCATTACACCTTTCTTTGTTTTGTATTTATTTTCTTCATTTTTAGCATTCCTAATTGGTTCAGTATTTAAATACAGATATAAAGTAATTTATCAAAATCTTTCAAATTCTTTTCAAGGGTTAACTGAAAAAGAAAAAAAGAAAATCATAAAAAAAGTTTACCTTAATATTTCTGATTTAGCAGTTGAGTCTATTAAGAGTTTTACAATGTCTAAAAAACAAATTAAACAAAGGTTAGTTGTTTTAAATCCGGAATTTTTAGACTTGCTTTATAAATCAAATCGCGGAGTAATTGGAGTTACCGGGCATTATGCCAATTGGGAGTGGGCTGCTCTTGCATCAAGTATGTATCTAAAACATAGTCCGGTTGGCTTTTACAAACCATTATCTAACAAACATATTGACCAATACATGAAAAGAAACAGAGGAAGAAATGGAATGCACCTTTGTTCAATTTATGTAACTGCTATATCATTTGAAAGCTATAAGAATAAACCAGCATTCTTTGCAATGGTTGGCGATCAAAGTCCGTCAAACGCAAATAAAGCATATTGGCTTGATTTTCTAAATCAAAAAACAGCATGCTTACATGGACCAGAAAACTATGCAAAACTATATAATCTGCCTGTTGTTTTTCTGGACATTCAAAGAATTAAACGTGGTCATTACACAGTTGAACTTTCAAAAATTACTGATGAACCACTTAATGAAAAAAATGGAGAAATCACTCGAGTTTACATGCAAAAGCTGGAAGCAGTAATTCGCAAAAAGCCAGAAGATTGGTTATGGTCACATCGAAGGTGGAAAATTAAACCTAAAATCTAATTACGAATAACAAATCAATTGATATTTTCAAAGAATTAATAATTTGTAATCCATAATTATAATATTCGTAATTTTACATTCATAATTCGTTATCAGAACATCAGTAATTGAATATATGTCAAACAAGCCACTAGCAGAGCGAATGCGGCCAATTAATTTTGACTCATACATAGGTCAAAAACATTTAATTGGAGAGAATGCTGTTTTACGCAAAATGGTAGAAAGCGGGAATATTCATTCAATGATATTCTGGGGACCTCCCGGTGTTGGAAAAACTACTCTGGCAAATATTATTTCAAATATTTTAAATCGTCCTTTTTTTAGTTTAAGTGCAATAAATTCGGGAGTAAAAGATGTTCGTGAAGTAATTGAGAAAGCAAAATCAAAGCATTTTTTTGATAGCCCAGCTCCTATCCTATTTATTGATGAAATTCACAGATTCAGTAAATCACAGCAGGATTCGTTACTTGGTGCTGTAGAAAAAGGAACAGTTGTACTTATTGGCGCGACAACAGAAAATCCATCATTCGAAGTAATTACTCCATTATTATCACGCTGTCAGGTTTATATTTTAAAATCATTAGAAGAAGAAGACTTGCTTAATCTTGCAAAAAGAGCCATAGAAAATGATTCAGTACTAAAAAAACAAAAAATAAATTTAGAAGAAACCGAGGCACTTCTAAGATTTTCAGGTGGTGATGCAAGAAAATTATTAAATATTATCGATTTAGTTTCAAATGCATTTGAAAAGGATGTTGTTATAATAAATAACAAAAATGTAGTAGATGTACTTCAACAGAATATTGCAATCTATGATAAAGGCGGAGAACAACATTATGATATAATTTCTGCATTTATTAAATCAATACGTGGAAGCGATCCCAATGCTGCAGTATATTATCTCGCACGAATGCTTGCCGGTGGCGAGGACATTAAATTTATTGCACGAAGAATGATAATTCTGGCTTCTGAGGATATTGGAATTGCAAATCCAAATGCACTTTTGTTAGCAACAAATTGTTTTGAAGCAGTAAGTATGATAGGAATGCCAGAATCAAGAATTATACTTTCTGAAGTGGCTGTATATCTTGCAACCTCACCAAAAAGCAACTCAACGTATTCTGCTATTGACGCTGCATTAGCATTAGTTGAGAAAACTGGGGATTTGCCAGTCCCACTTCACTTGCGTAATGCACCAACAAAGCTAATGAAAAATATTGGCTATGGTAAAGAATATAAATATGCTCATAGCTTCGAAAATAATTTTGTTGATTTGGAATTTCTACCGGATAAAATTTCCGGAACCTGCTTATACAACCCACAAACAACAGCTAAAGAAAAAGAAATTTTAGCTTTTCTTGCTCAAAGGTGGAAAGGGAAATACGGGTATAAATAAGACTAAAAACAAGCTGTGTGTTTTGTCATCCTGAATGTAGCATTGCGGAATGAAGGATCTATTTCGCAATACTACACTAGATTCTTCACTACTCCGCCGCGGCGGACAGAATGACAAAATGGATGAAATAAAAATTACCTGTAATTTGAGAATTCTCTAATATTTCACAATCTTTCTATTAAGAATACCTTTCGATCTACTAATCTTAACATAATACAACCCAGAAGCTAATTTGTTTGTTGGAATAAGAACTTTAGACTTCTGAATTATATTAATATTTTTAAGAATAACGGTTTCTCCCTGAACATTGTTTATTTCTATAACACAGTTCCCAATTCCTCCCATCAATTCAACATTTAATTCATCTTTAACAGGATTAGGATATAGGTTAACCATACTTTCAATTTGATTATCAGTTATACCAACATATTTTGGGTGAACCCACTTTTTAATAGTATCAGATCCACATGAATTATACACTATTAAAGTCACCAAAACAGTATCAGAACTGGCATATGGATGTACCGGGTTTATTTCAGTTGAAAATGATCCATCATTAAAATCCCATTTACAAGAATCCATTAGTGTTGACGTATTATTAAACTTTACCTGCCAACCTTTATTATTTATTTCTGTAAATGAAGCTAATGGGGCATCACAAATAACTATACTGTCAAAAGCAAAACCTTTATTTTGTACAGTCCCTTCAAAATAAAACTGCAATCTAACATCTTGCACACTAATATAGTTTTTTAAAGAATGCTTTACCTGCTTCCATCCTAATGATGAATATGTCCATGAATATCCGGCATTATACCAATCTGGATCGCTTGCTGAACCTAATGCAGAATAAACATTTCCACCATCAGTTGAAATTTTTAACTGACAATATGTAGGGTATGTTTCTTTATACCATATCATCATCTTTAACATAGGGTTTTGCATTGACGTTAAATCAATACACGGACTTGTAACATAAGATCTTTCAGCAAGATTATGATAACCTGTTAAATTAGTTGCCCATGCATGTGTTCCGGATGATGCTGTAGTTAAAGCCGTATCTGCTACAACACCCCATTGCCATGAAGAATTTAATCCAGTTGCATACCAATTACCATTATTTGTTTCAAAATTTTCAACATATGGATAATTAGAAATCAACGAATAATGCATTACATCTGCATAAGCGGTATCATTTGAAGTGTTTTGCTCGGATGGCAAAGCAGTTGTTGCAATTACTTTATATAAACCATCTGCACCAAAATTGAATGTAGAATTAAACTTATAAATCATTGATTCCTGAAAGTCTAAAGTATCTGCAATTGTTTCCGTAACATAAGTAATACCACCATCAACAGAGCATTTTACATCAAAATCGTGAATAGAATTCATTCCATGATTTATTATTTTAACTTTTACAGAATCCGTAACAGTCAATCTGCAACTTCCAATTGGTTCAATAATCTGGTCAACTGACAAATCATTCAATGGTGATTCTGATATCTTAATATTATCTATTGCAATTCCTTCATCAACACCATTAACACCACCTCTAAAAACAATTCTAAAAATCACAAATGGCTTTCCAATTAATGAATCAAGTGCATGTCGGGCATGCAACCATCCTCCACTTGATCCATTCCAACCAGAACTTGAATACCCTGATGGTGTATTATACCAATTATTTCCGTCACCGGTATTACCTAATCTATGCCAGTTCATATTTTGAAAAAAAACATTATCAGTTGTGTATTCAATCTGTGCAATATCCGCAGTTGCAGTTTTATACCATAAATCAAATTCTAAAACAGGCAGAGTTAATGAACTAAAATCAAAACAGGGACCTATGACATATGAATTCTCATTAGACAAATAATTTCCAATTGTATCTGTTACCCAGCACTTAGTACCTGAAGCAGCTGAATTAATTGTAGTCTTTGCAGGTGTTCCCCATTGCCAACTTGAACCTGGATGAGTTTGATCTATCCAAGCTGTAGTCCAACCAACAGTATTGGATTCAAAATCCTGAAAATATGGAAATGTACTTACACTATTGTTATTTGTTATTGGAAAATAAATGGTGTCATTAGAGCTATTTACATCACCAACATAGGCAGTAAATATTTTAAAATTATATGTTTTATTTGAAATTGTAAGATCAGCACGAGTATTAAATGTGTAGTAATAGCTCTGATATGGTAAAATCTGATCTGAATGGGTCTCTATTACCGGTGGGTTATTGTCAATTTGATAACCTACAGGAACATTATACAAAGTATCGTTTCCCATATTTTTGTATAACAAAACAACTCCTGCAGTATCAGTTAAAGAACAACTAGTTCTTGGTGCACGTAACATTACTGCCTCCAGGTCGATGCTAAATGCTTCAACAACATTAATATTAAAAGTAGTTGATGGAAATAAATTTGCAACATTATAAGTATCAATTATTATATAATATACTGTATCGCTATAAACTGCAATATTATACAGAGATGGGTTACCACTGGCAGCTTCTACATATGAAACGCAATGTACACCAGGAGCATCAGGACAATTATTAAATAAGAACAAACCACATAATGAATTTGTATTTAATAAATTGATTGAGATATTCATATTTGTAGCTGGATGAAATTGCAATACATAATCATTACCTGACATATACGTAGTATTATTTGGTCCAACCTGATAATCCATTCCATAACCGCTTGTAGTTCCAGTAAATGAAAAAGGTAATGAATTAATAATATTGGGATTTGCACAATCTTTACCTACTTGAGAAAATGCACTAAGAATAATAAGATTAAAACAAAAGAATAATGCTGCTTTCATATTTTAGTTTTAAATTAGACAGTTACAAATGCATAAAAGTTGCACAAAGATAATTTTAATGAATAAATTATTTAAACAGTAATATTGAATCTAAAAATAAATACAAAATACTAAATATAAAATGATAAACTAGTTTGAGAATTAATTTATTTAATACATTTGAACAAATTAATTATTTTTAGAATTAATAAAAAAATATGAGTAAAGGAAATTTAATAATTAATAATTCCAAACAAATTGAAAAACAATTTTATTTTAATGACACTTTTAAAAGGCTTATTCTATTTAGCATATCATTGCTAATCGTTAAACTTTGCTTGTTGCCTTTGATTCATACAGTTGATTCAGATGGTGTTTCAAGAATTTTTATTTCATTAGGCTGGTTAAAAAATCCATATTGGATAAAAGGTGGAAATTGGGGTCCTTTTCATTTTTATCTTATGGGTAGCGCACTTAAAATATTAAACAATCAATTTTATACTCCGTTAATTTTAAATATTGTTTTGAGCAGTGCTACACTTTTCCCATTATATTTCTTTTTCAAGAGATTACACAATGAAAGCACTGCTCTAATTCTTTGTTTTTTATTCTCACTTTCACCAATTATTTTTAGACTTAGCTTATTAACTTTAGCTGAGACACCTTATCTATTCTTTGTTATATTATCAGCTAATTTACTATACAAAGGACTTGATGAAAAAAAAATACTATATGTTTTTTTAGGAGGTTTAATAACAAGTATAGCCGGTGGTTTTAGATATGAAATATGGATACTTTCAACATTATTTTCAATTTTAATATTAATAAAATATTCTAAAAAAGATTTTCTTGTTTTTAATTCCACAGCTTTAATTTTTCCATGCATATGGCTTATATCAAACTATTTAGATAGCGGATATTTTTTAAATAGTTTTAAATGGGCAGACTTAGCAACTGAAACAAATAAAATTGATTCTATAGAAAGTTTCTTAAGAAGAATTTGGTTTTACCCTTTGTCATTAATATTTGCATTTGGACCTATCGCATTTTTTTATTTTATCAAAACGATAATAAAAACATATAAAAATATTGAATATAAAAAAACAATAATAACATTTAGCATTGTATTTTCGATAGTATTTATTATTTTCTTATTTAATACATTAAGAGGCTCGCTATTATTACAGCATCGATTTACAATTACCTTATTCATAATATGTTTTCCAATGTTTGGGTATTATTTTAATACATTAAATAAAAAGAAAATTATAATGGCGTTAGTTTTTGGCTTTACAGGTTTTATTTTAGCTTTTGCATATAGCTCAAAAGGAGCAAGACCCATCCCCAGATTATTAAGTAAAGAAGCTAATGAAATAAATAATATTGTAAAATCAAATGTTAGCATAAAATCAGGGTTAATTATTGATTTTTGGAATTGGGAAAGTACTTATTGCATTGCTTTTATGTCTAACTTACCAAGAAATAACATAGTATTAGTTGATCAAAACAGTGATTTAAATTTTATTTCTGATGAAATAAAAAGAATTGTTACTGAAAAACCAAATGGTTATTTATTAATTTGTAGTAAAGGACTTTTAAACAATGTAGTTACAATTAAACAAGATACAATAATACTCATAAAAGATAACATACATTTTCCAATTAAAATGGTAAAAAACTATCCAGACGCTTCATTATATGAATACACTTTTAATTAATAATTTTATAATTATTATAAGCAAATCCTTCTTAAGTTTAACATTTAAATAATAATTTTGAATTAAGAACACATTGTTAAAAACAAATTATGATTAACATAAAAAAGCTTTTCCCAGCACTTGAATGGTTACCATCATATACTTTAAAACTTTTAGGATACGATGCGGTAGCTGGGATAACTTTAGCAGCATACGCAATTCCGGTTTCGCTGGCTTATGCAACACTAGCAGGTTTACCACCTCAGTATGGAATTTTCGGATATTTATTAGGCGGATTATTTTACGCTATGTTAGGAACCGGAAAACAACTCGCAATTGGTCCAACTTCTGCAATTTCTATGTTAATTGGTGTAACCCTTGCAACTTTATCCAATGGCGATACACAAAGATGGCTTGATCTTTCTTCACTTACTGCACTTGTTTTTGCAGCTATGAGTTTTTTAGCTTATATTTTACATTTAAGTAGTATTATAAATTTCATTAGCGAAACCGTACTTGTTGGTTTTAAGGCCGGTGCTGCTATCACAATAGGATTAACACAGGTGCCCAAATTATTAGGAATATCTGGTGGGGGCGACGATTTTTTCAATAGGGTTATTAATATTTATCATCAAATTCCTGATACAAATATTTATGTTTTAATTTTCGGTTTAGTTGCAATAGGATTGATGATTCTTGGTAAAAAATTTCTACCTGGTAAGCCTGTCACTTTAGTTGTAGTTGTGCTTTCAATAATTGTAATAACATTAACATCTATTGGCGGATTAGGATTTAAAACAGTTGGAGATATACCAGCAGGATTACCTCAATTACATATTCCTAATTTTAATTGGGAAGATATTAATAGCGTGCTTCCACTTGCATTTGCATGTTTTCTTTTAGCATATATTGAAAGTGTTTCGGCTGCCAAAGCTATTGCACAAAAAAATGGTTACGATATTGACGCACGTCAGGAATTACTTGCTTTAGGCCTCTCGAATTTAGCTACATCTTTTGGTCATGGTTACCCGGTAAGTGGCGGATTATCACAATCTGCAGTAAACGAAAAAGCCGGAGCTAAAACTCCGATGGCACTTGTGTTTGCATCAATTTGTATTGGTATTTGCTTATTGTTTTTTACAGGATTGTTAAAAAATTTACCAACAGTAATACTCGCATCAATTGTACTTATTGCTGTATCTGGGCTTATAGATTTTAAAGAGCTTAACAGAATGCGTAAAGTAAATAAGTTTGATTTTATTATTGCTTTACTTGCATTGTTAAGTGTTATAAGTTTCGGTATTTTAAACGGTGTTTTAATTGCAGCACTTGCTTCCTTATTATTAATAATCAGAACCGTATCAAGTCCACATATTGCAATACTAGGTAGAATACCTGGTACAAATCGTTATACCGATATAAAAAGACATCCTGATAATGAGATCTTACCTGGTGTTTTGTTATTCAGAGTAGAATCTCCTTTAGTTTATTTTAATGTCTCAAATGTATATAATGTTATTTGGGAAAGAATACTTAAAGAAGAATCAATAATTAAAGTTGTAATTTTTGATTTAAGTACATCTGCATATATTGATTCTAGTGGCGCAAGACTTATTAAAAGATTTTATGAAAATCTTGCTGCTAAGGGTATTTCATTTAAAGTAGCCGAAGCCCATTCCGAGGTTCGTGATATTTTAAGATTCGAAGATGTCGAACATTTATTAGGACATGTTAGCAGAAGAGATTCTATACATGATGTAATTGTTCATACATTAACAGATGCAGAAATGCAGGAAAAATTAAAATTCGAAAATTCTGATTCTAAATAAATTTCTAAACACTTTAAACAACAAAACAATGAAAAAATCATTCTTCTTAACATCAGCAATTATTGTAGCTATCTGTATTAACAGTTTTGCACAGGTTACAAAACTTGATTTCGAAACCTCAATGACAAAAGCAGGAGTTACCAAATTTGATAATGTATATTTAAATAACTCAAAAACTTTCTATACTGATGGCACCAGCAGATATACTTATGCTACATATAGTGGTGATAAAACAAAAGTAGAATTAACAGCCACTTCAATTTTTCTGTATTATTATACTGATAACACAAAAGCTACTGTATCAGGAATTACAGTAATACCATTTTCTTCTATAAAATCATATGTTATGAGTAAAGAACTCACTATTGATTTGAAGGAATAATAAAATATACTTCTGAAAAACAATAATTTAATATATTATTGTTTTTCACAGGCAACCATTTACCTTTTTATTTGTTTTATATAATAAAGAAATTAAATATTAATAATATTTTATTACCAACCTTATTTATATGAAATCACTACTACATTTTTTAAAAAGCACAACGGTTATTCTAATAATTGTTGTAACATTTTATGCAAATAATAGTGCAAAAGCTCAAACAGGTTTCTGTACTGTATTACAACAGCCATGTAATAGCGATGGAATATTAGTTACTACAATAACTTCTGGACTAACTCCCCCCCTTACTTTTGAATATGGAAATGGGACGCATTCAAATGTATTAATTTTAACAGATACAATGTATAATATCTCAAGTGGGGCATATGTTTATATTCATGATAATTTCGGTAACGATCTTTTACTTAATACAGGTATAGTACGTCCATTCTTAACGGATTACCCTCTTGTTATAACAAATCCTGTTTGCCCAAATACAAGTGGAACCATAAACATAACTATTGATGGCGGAAATATGCCTGCATCTGTAACCTGGTATGAAGGACATAATTGGAGCCCGGGTCCATTGGTTGGAAGCGGTAATCCTATGACTTTATCTCTAGGTACTTATTGTGCATATGTTACAGACATTAATGGTTGTGGCTATTTTTATCCTGATACTAATATTTCAATTTACCAAACAACTCCAATTCATTATAATGTAAATACTACGGATGCAAATTGCACAAATGGTACAGCTACTATAACAAATATTACTGGTGGAATAGCACCATACAGCACTCTTTGGTCAAATGGCTTAAGTACTTCTACAATTAGTAATTTAACCTCCGGATATTATAACCTGACTGTTACTGATGCTCAAAATTGCACTTCATCTCAATATTTTAGCGTTAATCAGTCTACAATAATTAACGCAAATACAAGTATAACCCATGCAACTTGTACTAATAATAATGGTAGTGTAATTACTTTTGGTTCGGGAGGAACTCCACCATATACATATATTTATAGCAATGGAGCAACTTCACAATCAATAAACAACTTAGCTGGAAACACAAATCTGCAAGTAACCGTGACAGATGCTAATCAATGCACAAAAAATAATTACATTTATATTGGAATAAATACTCCAATAATTGTAAATTATAGTGCGACTCCCAGCTCATGCACTACTCCTACCGGAAGTGTAACGTTAAACATCAATGGTGGAACTTTACCATATTCAATTGTATGGTTTACATCACCTCTACAAACAGGAAGTTCAATTATTAATATGCCAGCAGGTAATTATTCATTTAAAGTAACAGACGCTGTTGGTTGTGAAAGAACCGGAACTGCAATAATTTATCCTTTGAGTGATTTTTATAGTAATCCAAGTGCAATTTCCCCAACTTGTCCGATAAATAATAATGGAAGTATTACATTATTTGGTAATGGTACCGAACCTCCTTTTACATATTTATGGAGTAATGGAGCAAATACTTCTACTATTTCAAATTTATCTCCAGGCTACTATATATGTACAATTACAGACAATATTGGATGTACGTTTACAAGATGTCAGAATCTGATTTTATTAAGTCCTGTTCATATTGGGTTTAATGTTACAGCAGCAACATGTTTGTACAATCATGATGGAAGCATTACTGCAAATCCTACCGGAGGTACTCCCCCTTATAGTTTTTCATGGTCAAATGGTCAGAATACTGCAACTATTAACGGACTAGAAAAAGGGTTTTACTGGTGCAATGTTATAGATGCAAATGGTTGTAGTAAATGGGAACAAACTTATGTTGACTATAACCATAATAATGATAGCTGTTATTGCACAATTACAGGAAGAGTATTTGTTGATAATAATACAAATTGTATTTATAATACTGGCGAAGATTCTGTTCAAAATATTATGGTACATTGTTCACCTTTTGGATATAGTTTTACCAATAACCAAGGGTATTATTCATTTAAAGTTCCTACAGGAAGTTATACAATATCCGAAGTAGTACAATATATTTATCCACTGGCATCATGTCAAAATAATTCAATTCCATTAACAGTTACTGCAAGCTCTGGCTGTGCTGACACCATAAATTTTGCGAATTATATAAATCCATTACATGATATTCATATAAGAACTACCAATTTTAATCCTGCAATACCCGGAAACAATTATTACCATTCTATAATTGTTGAAAATGATGGAACAGTTCCTGAGTCTAATATTCAATTATCAAACAGTAATGATGGACAGCTTCAATATCTCTCAACAAGCCCAGTAGCTTTAAACCAACCCGATCCTATAAACGAACCTAATTGGTATAATATTACTTCAGGATTCCCAACCCTTTTACCAGGTCAAGGTACAATGTTACTTTCAAATTATTTTGTTCCAACAAATATTCCTATAAATACTACAGTTAATTTCTGGGATACTACAGCATATAATCCACCTATGAATAATTGGCTCTCAGATTATTCCCCATGGAATAATGTTAATGACACACAAATTGTTGTTATTGGTCCATTTGACCCCAACTACAAAGAAGTATTTCCAAAAGGAGTTGGTAGCCAAGGTTACATAAGCAATTCAGATTCTGTTCTTGACTATATAATACATTTTCAAAATATAGGAAATTATTTTGCACAAAATGTTGTTATAATTGATACAATAGATAGTGATCTTGATTTATCAACATTAAGACTTGGGTTTTCAAATAAAAATTACATTGCAGAAATGAACGAGAACAGGGTACTAAAATTTACTTTTAATAATATTCATTTATATCCTGAAAACTGGGAGCCATTATTAAGCTGTGGTCTAGTATGTTATTCTATTAACCAAAACCCATTATTAAACGATGGAGCACAGATAAAAAATTCTGCAGATATTTATTTTGATTATAATGCACCAGTAAAAACAAATACTACAATAAATACGATCAAAATTTTGGGTTCACCTTATCAAGGATTAAATAACCAAATTTCGTTATACCCCAACCCTGCTTCAACTGAAATATTTGTTATGGCTTCAGAAAATAATATTTTAGAAACTATATATATTCAAGATATGACAGGTAGGTTATTAATAATCAAGAATATTTCCAATTCTTCAACTCAGCAAATTAATATTGAAAAATTAACAAGTGGAATTTACTTTATAACTGCTGAAAATCAAAAGAGAGAAAAATTTGTAAAAAAGTTTATAAAAGACTAAAAAAAATAGTTGAAAACTTTTGTGTAAAAGCAAAAGGACACCCACAAACAAAAAACCCCAGAAAAACAGATGTTTTTCTGGGGTTTTTCACAATTTTAATTCTCTTATCCGCGGAGAGAGAGGCTCAAGAACCAAGCTCTCCTGTATATTGTTTTTCAAGCTATTACAAAGAGGTTATATCCTTAACCAGCCGGAAAACCAGCCAAAATTCCATAACACACTTTCAAACTCAAAAAGAACGGTTAACTGAA
>JACREQ010000057.1 GCA_016218155.1 Bacteroidia bacterium | reverse complement strand
TTGAAGATATTTGGGATTTACAAACACCATACCCGAAATACTATTTGAATTATCAAATTCGTGATTTAGTGTTACTCCCATTTTTCCTAAACGATTAAATCTTCTCTCATCCCTTTGTAAATAAGTGGGGTTTGATTGAGTGGGATCTGCATCGAATTGTTTCTTCGTTAATGGTCCCGGAATATGAAACATATTCGAAACTCCTGAAAGAAAAATTCCCAGTTTTGTTCCTTCATCCAAATTTGAAACCAAACCCAAATTAAATAAAGTTCTAAAACTGGAGGAATGATTTCTCCATCCGTCCAAATTACTATTTGAGAGTGATGTAAAAAGTTTCCCGTTCTGAAAATGTGTATTGGCTTTAACTTGGAACTGATTGAACCCAAAACTTCCAACAAGAGAACGCAAATAAATTCCTTCATCTGTTCCTGTAGGTACAGTAGATAGATTTACAACACCTCCCGCAGCATTACCCCAAATCGCAGAAGCATTCGAGCGTATTACTTCTATGTTATCGGCAATACTCAAATCAATTTGATCGAAGGATGTTCTGCCATCAGGTTCTGTTTCGGGAATTCCATCAACCATAACACGGATTCCTCTTGATGTACCCGAATTAGATCTGTCACCGGCACCACGAGCTCCAAACCCGCGAACTACAAGCCGTACATCTTGATTACCCGATCTCGACTGCGCTAATACTCCGGGAATAGTGGATAGAGCTTCATCCAATCCATAACCGCGTAAGTTTTTTAACAGTTGCGATTGAAGTATTGAAACTGCGTAAGGAATTTCCAAAAGATTTTCAGCATAGCGTGTTGCAGTAACTGAAATTTGTTTCATCTCATAAATTAATGTGTCTGTTTGAGTTTTTTGCTGTGCTTGTACAAATGAAATTGTTATAAGAATAAAAAGAATAATTCTTTTCATGTAGAACTCCGACATATTTAAAAATTATTGTTTGTTAATATTCATTCCCATTATTCATATAAGAACAAGAAATTAACTTCAATTTTAGGAATGATAAAAAAAGTGGTTAGATGTGAGAGACCTTAGGAGGCGGAGTTAAAACTTTCAGAGTGTTAAGATGGTAATTACTATTCAAATAGTTGGAATATTTTACTTTTTGAATTGGCGATTCAATTCCCGGCACTCTTCCATATTCGGCATACTGAATCAGATGATTAAAATTAATGGAAGAACCTACAGCTACATTTTGATTAAGATTTTTATTAACTGTTTTGGCAAATTCTTTTTCCAGTTTATCTTCTTTTTTATCGTTAATACAATAGAAAATTATTTTATCTGTTCGCTTTTCTTCTTTTACAATATCATACATCTTACCTTCATACTTAATCTCTTTTTTATTGATACGCTGAAAGATTTTGCCCTCATTGATCAAGGTTTTAGAAACAGAAATGATTTCAATCTTATCTTTAAATTTTAACAAAGCTATTTCCTCAAATGCTTTTCCCTTTGCATTCTCTCTTTCGATCAAAAAATAAAAAATGAATCCAAACGAATTGAACGCAAATGCAACAAGAATTAGTATCGTTAAAATATTTTTAATCTTCAACATTTATCTTTTTCATTTCTTGAAGAAGTGGCGGTAAATCATATTTAA
>JACREQ010000056.1 GCA_016218155.1 Bacteroidia bacterium | reverse complement strand
TATTTTTGGTTCAACATATATGATTGTTTTTGGAGCCTTTTTATTTTTAGTTCCCTTCTTAATGAAAAAACCTTTATGGAGCATTAAGCTTGCAAACTGGACTTTTTTCTTAATCGCAATTGGAACTTTTATAATGTGGTCGGCTGGTTTTATTTCACATTATGCACCATTATATACATTGTACTGGCCTTTACCTGCCGATTTCACACAATTTAGTGCTATTGGCGGAGCTATATTTATATTTGGTATTGCATTAATAATGATTGGTACAATCGCTTATGTTGTAAATATATTTAAAACTATTATGTACACTCCCGATGGTTGGGAAAAACAACCTTCAGGTAAATTACTAGCTTCATCATTAGGATTAAGCGGACTCACGAATTTGTTTTCAAAAAAGAAAAAAGAGCATTTAGTTTCGTTACCTGTAGCAGCAATTGCACGTGGATCTGTTGATACTTTATTAAATGCAGTAATAATTACAGCCACTGGTGTTCTTATTCTTATTTATATGATTGGAGCAATTAGCGGAAATGATTTAAAAACTACTGTAATTGATTCACTTTTATACAAAAACACATTCTGGTGGGGTTTAGATTTAATTGCAGATGGAATGGTATTGATATTTGTTGCAGGCACATGGTATTTATTAGCAACATTAATCACTGGTAAAAAATTATTTATGGAAAACTGGGCAAGAGCTGCTCTCCTTTTAGAATTGGTAGTTTCATGGACAGTTTGGTCGCATCATTTAATGTCAGACCAGGCTCAGCCAGGAGTTTTAAAAGTAGTGTCAGGCGAGATGGTTACTGCATTTGAACTTATTACTCAAGGTTTAGCATTCTTTATAACATTAGTTACATTGTGGAGTGCACGTCCATTAAAAATGACTAATCCACTTAAATTCTTAATCGGTGGATTACTAGGTTTTGCACTTGCAGTTCCTGCTGGTATTTTACAAGCTGATTTAGGTTTAAATAGAATACTTCATAACACACAATGGATAATTGGACCACATGTACACGTTGCAATTTTAGTTGGCTTAACCATGACTTTGTATTCTGCAATTTATTTTTTGTTCCCAATTTTAACAAATGGAGCAAAACTATATAGTCAAAAACTTGCTAATGCTCACTTTTGGTTACATATATTAGGTGGAATAGGAATGGGAGCATTTATGGGTATGGCTGGAATGCATGGAATGTTGCGTAGATCTGTATATTCAAATGGAGAGTTTAATACATATATGGTTTTAGCTGCAATTTGTGGCTCAATGCTTCTTATTGCATTCATCATATTCTTTTATAATATATTAATGAGTGTTGGTGTAAAAGGAGTATTAGGAATATTTTCACCTTCCAAAATAAAGACAAAAGACTTGATTTCAGAAGAAATTAAATAATTCTTAAAAAGGGAAGAGTAATTCTTCCCTTTTTAATTTAATTCTGTGCCATAAGGAGCATCGTTAATAATAATTAGAGCTTTATTCATAATACTTTGTTTTAAGGTTTTTCAATAATTAATCCATAATGATAAGGTTCTAGGATAAATGGTGACTTTGTTATTCTGAATCCATGCTGAATTGCCCATTCAAGACATTGTTCTGGTTTTGGTCTGATTGATAAATCAGGTCCTCTTGGAGTTTCTATATCACTTCGCCAATGTATTATTCCTATTCGACCACCATGAGATAATAGCTCCATAGATTTTGCAAATAACTCTTCAGGTCTGTTATGATGCAGAATATTAAACATCATTATGTAATCTATTGTTCCCTTTGATATACCAGTGTTTTCTTTTAATATATCCTTTTCAAGAAACTCCATATTTGGAGCCAAATTTAAAATAGCTTTTGTTTTGACAATATCAATCATTTTTTTGTCAATATCCAATGCAAAAAAAGTTCCAACAATTCTTTTTGAAGCGGATATTGAGAATGTTCCATAGCCTGAACCAATCTCCAAAACATTGTGTAATGTGTTATTTATTTGCAGCTCATCTAAAATATGTTGAACGTTAAAAAAGGTTGACCACATTTCTTCAACAGGCATTCCGCTTTCCCTGATTCTCATGACATTTTTTTAATAGCTGTAATTACTATGAAATTTCCTGTTCCATATCCTTCTGAAAATTCTTCTGCCTTTTGTGGAGCAATATTGGTAAGGGTTTGTTTGATTGAAAGATGATCGAATCCATTCTCCTTTATCAAAATAATAATTTCTTCAACAGTTCTAAGGTTTGCATTTTTAAAAAACTTATCGTTGGCTTTGTTCTTTTCAATTTCTACTCCTAATGGTGAATTCTTGACTATCATTCCTACAACAATTCTTCCTTTTGGACTAAGAATTCTCCAAACTTCTTTTAAAGTTTTTGGAATATCAGATAGAAAACAAATAACTGTATTCATCAATACTAGATCAAAACTACTATCCAGCAAAGGAATTGATTCACCATAACCATTATAAACAGTTATCCCTCTAGATTCGGCTATTTTGGACATTTTTTTTGATGGCTCAATCCCTGTCTCTATTCCCAATTTCTGTGCAAAACGACCTGAACCAACTCCTACTTCACAAGCATTGCTGAAGGTTCCAATAGAAGCCTTTAAAACATTAAATTCTGTTTCAAATATCACATGGTTGGTATCAAACCAATTATCATATTCCTTAGAAAAAAGGTCAAAAACATTTTCTTGAATCATAATAATGTTTAGAATGTTAACGTTTTATCACATTTTTTAACCATGTCGTACAAATCACTTAACGATGAAATCGGGCAGGTTTTACTTCCCTCTAGATTTCGACTTCTCATGCAAGTTCCACAAGCCAATATTTTTCCTCCATTATTGATAAAATCATTTAACTGAATTAAAACATCAAATTCTTTACTTGCCATCGTAGTAATTTCAACACCTTTACCCAAAAGAAAAATTGAAACAGTATCCTTTTCTCCTAAAGAGTAATTAGCCAGACGTAATGCATTCCATACTGTTTCAGGATCATTTGAAGAAATTACAAGTCCTATTTTTTCGGGCTTATATGAACTGGTTTGGATGTTCCCACCACAACCTACGGTACTCTGGGCAATAATTTGACTTATTGCTAATCCGAAAAACAGGAAGAAAAAAATTACCTTTTTCATAGCTACTTATTTTAGATTTATTATTTTCTGATTTCTTTCAAATTTTCTATTAACACCTCCCTCATAATCTGACAAGCCTTTGCTACTTTAGGAGTAGATAATTTATATAAAGCGATTAACCCTGCTTTTCGCTGAATAAGAATTCCATTTGTAACCATTACGGAAAGATGCTATTTTGTTTTACAATATTTAAATTTTTCTAATTAAAATCAGCCAATTTAGATGCCCATTTTTTCTTTTCATCTTGCGGAAAACTTGCAAGATAATTTTCAGTAACTGCTAGACTACTATGCCCTAAACTCTCAGAAATAAACTCAGTTGATGCACCTGAAGATTTTAATTGAGTAGCAAAACTATGACGAGCCGAATATGTTGTAATATCTATTTCTAATTTGAGAGTTTCTGCAATTCTTCTAAGGTATTTATTAGTTGTTTTTATAGTTTGCCGAACTCTCTCGACTTCTTGTATTATCGACATTCCGGGTTTTAAAATAGGAAAGATATACTGATCTGGTTGTTCAGGTTTATTTCCCCATGTTTTAATAATCTTCTTTATTTCTGGAATTATAACTGCCGAAATTTGCTTTTGATTAGCTCTAGATGTTTGAATAGTTTTTTGCCGTAAGAAAAATATTGAATCACCTTTAACATCTTCATACTTAAGTCTGGCAATATCACGAAGATTAATTCCATTACATAAATAACTAAACACCCAAATATCTTTAGCAAAATGCTCAGCTGATAATCGTTGAGCTTTATACTGATATATTTTTTTAATATCCTCTTTTGAAATTGCTTTTTTCACGTTGACACTCGCTGGAATTTGATATTTATGCTTGCTAAATGGATAATGCTTTTCAGTAATCACATTACGACTTTTTGCAATATTAAATATAGTTCGAAGTGACCTCATATAAATACCTACTGTAGTAATTGATTTATTATCTGACAGCCATTTCTTTTCAAAACTCTTAAGCAAATTAGGAGTAACTTCTGAAAAAAGTAATCGTTTTTTGCCGGTAAATTCTTCAAAAGCAACTTTAGTGCTTCTATAAGTCATGGCAGTATTAATCCTTCCTTCTAAATTTAAAGAATCGATATATTGCTGCAACATTGAAAAAATATCTTTTACATCATTTTTCTTTGAGAAAAATAATTCTTCGAATTCAGTAAAAGAAAATTCTTCCATTGATTCGATTGTTTTATTTGCTCTTTCAAGAACACTAAAGAGCAACCCTTTAGACTGTTTTAGCTGATCATCACGCAGTTTGGGTTGTTTTATTTTTTCCCATTCCTCTTTTGTATATTCAAAATTTATATCATACCTTCGTTTTTGCACCAAATAGTAAACCGTAAGTTTTACTGGGCATTTACCGTTCTTTTTTGTAACTCTTTTGTCAAACAATAAATTAGCTGTTGCTGTGTTCATAATAACATTATGTAAAATTTGCACCAAAATTTGCACCATAAAGGTAGTTATATTAACTTATTTTTGCAAATCAAAAAAAACAATATTTTTATAATTAATTGATTTTATATACTATTACAAAGTTTTGATAAATATCACAAAGTAAAAAATAACGATTCATAATCATGAGGTCGACGGTTCAAGCCCGTCTCTCGCTACAAAATGTTTGTAATTAGTTGATATTATAAATATTTACGTATATTTGTAAAGTTGATTTGAGCAACGTTGAGCAAATTTGATTAATGGTTTAAGGTT
>JACREQ010000055.1 GCA_016218155.1 Bacteroidia bacterium | reverse complement strand
TATTCCTCACTGCTGCCTCCCGTAGGAGTCTGGTCCGTGTCTCAGTACCAGTGTGGGGGATCATCCTCTCAGACCCCCTAGCCATCGTAGCCTTGGTAGGCCGTTACCCTACCAACAAGCTAATGGCACGCATGCTCATCTTTAACCGTTGGAACTTTAATTAATAAGAGATGTCTCTCATTAATGTTATGGGGTATTAATTCCGATTTCTCGGAGCTATGCCCCAGTTAAAGGTAGATTGCATACGCGTTACTCACCCGTGCGCCGGTCGCCACCAAATATTGCTACTCGTGCTGCCCCTCGACTTGCATGTGTTAAGCCTGCCGCTAGCGTTCATCCTGAGCCAGGATCAAACTCTTCATAGTATAAAGAGTTAAATATTACTCAAGATTAATTTCTCTATTAGAATTAACAATTACTTACCTCAAATTTTCCTTTTCAATATTTTCAAAGAACGGTTTTTCTAATTTTTGGGAGTGCAAAGGTAAAACAAATTTTATTCTCTGCAAACTTTTTTTAGAAAATATTTTTAACAATTTTATCAGAACGATTTTTCTAATTTTTGGGAGTGCAAAGGTAAACTAATTTTTATTCTCTGCAAACTTTTTAGAAAATATTTTCTTCACAATTTTGTTAGAACGTTTTTTTAAGAGGATGCAAAGGTAAAGGGTGGAATTTAATTCTCCAAACATTTATGACTTTATTTTAAAAGAAAGTTTTAAAATACTCTATAACAGAACTAATAATTTTAGAAATGAAAACTGGAATCGCAATATTTTATTAAATCCTTCTTATTTTTAGTTTAATTTGGTCTTAAAACAAACACTAAATACATACAAGTTTTAAGTATTCCTCTTAATTTATGTTCTTTTTTTTATCAAAAACAGAGCTTAATTAGAAAACAAATATTACAAAAAAGCTACAAAAATGATTTTGGAAAAGAGAATTTACTTGGTAAATGAAACTGCAATGACAGCAATTTTTCTTTCACACGCAGCCGAGGGGCTATAAACTGAGTTCCGAACATCATTTAAATTATCACTTACTCCCGTAACAACCATTTCTTCTCCAAATGCCTCTCGTTTAATATTTAACTTTGCTCCATTAGAATTTGTCCCATTAATATATTGTACAAATACTCCATCTTTATATTCGTTGAAGAAGTTTACAAGACTCTGTATTCTTCTCTTCGACAGATTAATATTATATGCATTACTATTAAGAGGGCTTGCAAATCCCTTAATTGTAATTTCAATATTCTGTCCAATAGACAGTAATTGTTCCATTAATTGAGAAAACTTTATAAGCTTATTGAAATTCTTTTCCACACTATCAATAAAAAAACCTTCAATTTCAACCATAGCCTTATCTTTTGCTTCATCTTTTAAATTCTGAGACCACGTATCCAGATAGTTGTTTTTTAGTAAAAGATAATTTTCTGCAGATGTAGCATAATTAATATTGGTTGTGGTATCCCAAGTTTTTGGATTTGGTTCGTCATTATGGAAAAACAATGAAATAGGAATTAGTTCTACTGATTTCTGCATAAGCTTAGTTTCAAGTTTTACATCTGGAACCGAGTCTATCTTTGGTTTTGGCAGCGTTATTTGAAATAAATCGTTGCAACATCCAGCTGTTGAAGCAGCTTTATCTAAAGTTCTATTAGAGGAGAAATATGCATTACTTCTATCGGATGAGATATTGTAAAAAACATCATAACTAGAAGAGTTCAGTGGAAATCCTATATTTTGTGGATATTTCATCTGAACTAGATTTCCCTGAACTGAAAAGATATCAGTTCCACCAAGATTATCAAACCATTCACTTGCGAAAAACAATGTTTGTGTTTTATCATCATAAAAAGGAGTACACTCATCGTCGATGCTATTAATATTTTTTCCAAAGTTTACCGGTTCGTTAAATGTTCCCAAACTATCTATTTTACTATACCATAAATCTAGCTTTCCAATACTACCAGTCCTATCAGAAGCGAATATCAGATAACTTCCCTGGTGTGTATTTGCAAAACATGGATTTGTTGTTGAATAACCTTCTGCATTTATAGTCTTGCTTAATATTGTCGGTTGCAACCATTGATTAGCAAGCTTCTCTGACTGATATAACTGACATTTGTACTTACCTGGCTTCCTATCACAAGCTGCAAATATTATTTTATTAGATTTTGGTATAAATGTAAAGCTTGAAATATTTTTATTAGGAATATTAATATTGGTGTCAAGTAATAAAATATTTTGTGTGCTATCCTTTATTATATATGACTTAATTCTTGAAAAATAATTCAAACTATCAGATGTTGATTCAGGTCTTAATGCAGAAATATATTTTAATGTATCACCAAAATCAGCAATCTGAAACTCACTATATGCACTATTATAAGTTGAATCCATTCTATTAAAAGGCGTATCAACAGGATCAAATGTTAAGAACAATGCATTCTCACACGAGGTTATTTCGTGTCTGGCTTTTTCTGTAAAATAGTCTTTAGTTTTTATGTTTGCATTAAAATACTTTCTAAAGTTTAGTTGTGCTTTCTGATAAGAACCCATGCTTTTTTCAACTGTTCCCATCCAAAAGGTTGCAAGAGGATATTTTTTAATTTCACGTTCGGCTACAAAATGATACCATTTATCTGCAAGTTGGTAATCCCTGTTCATTCTTGCTGACTCAGCAAGTTTCCATGCTAAGAGTGGGGTTTCACTAACTTGTATTGCCTTATTATAGAAAAAAACTGCTGCTTCAAAATTTTCAGAATTAAAAGCTTTGTTGCCACGATGAACCAGTTGCCTTATTGACTGTGCCTCAACAACATTAATCAAGAATACTACAAACAACAATAAAAATAATCCTCTTCTCATTTATTTATATATAAGGCGGACAAATATGTTTTCCTGGAATAATAGTTTTATCAGGGTTTCCCAAAATATATCTTAATGATAACTCCAATCCTCCTCTTCCTCCGCTGGCTACTTTTAATGAAGAAACATTAATATCATAGCTTACCCCTATTCTGAAATTCTGATAATCGAAAGCAAAGCAGACAATTCCTGCATCCTTTAATCTATACCAACCTCCAAAATATACTGATCGAAAAGCTACACTGTTAAGCTTTTTTTGAAATAACCCACCAATATTTAGTTCGTTAAATTTTCCTTGTCTAAACCAAAAGATTGTTGGAAGAAGCACTGTTTTTTCGTTAATTGTAAAATCAGCAGATGCATGAAGATCAAATTTACTATCAAGATTTACGGCAGACTGCTCAAAAAAAGATTGTTTGGGCTTATTCAGATGATGAAAAGCTACACCGGCTTCAATAGGAACATTCTTATATTTATAATTTACAGACAACCCTAAAGAGCCATCTAAATAATGCATATTATCAGAAGGAAAAGTTTCTCCATTTAACAGGTTAGGATCGTATGTATAACCATTATACTGATTTCCAAAATAAAACTTTGAATAATTTACAGAATGCTGATTATAAGCAAAATCAAAGCCAATTGAAACAAATAGGTTAGTATCACTCTTAAAATTATAATGATATGCAATTGCAAGTTTTGCCTGATTTGTTCCAAAATCACCATCACCAGCTTTATCTGTATTAAAAACTATACCAGCACCAAAATATCCCGGAATGGGAAATTTTCTTAATGCAGCATCAAAAGAAGCAGAAAATGTTCGATATGGAACTGTTACACTTCTCCATTGTGTTCGTTGATTCAAGTGAAGACGATAATCAGAATTAAACTTGCCTGATAAAGAAGGATTTAAATTTATTGGAGATAAGTCTGACTGTGAAAAATGAATATCCTGAGCTACAGACTTTAGAGCTAAAATAATTAAGAAAATAAGTGTTAAATAAATTCTTCCCACAATTACCTTATTAGTGTAATATTTCCCTTTTTCTCAAATTGTAAATTATTTATACAAGTAACTTTTAAATAATATACAAATACAGCAGGATCTAAAACCTTTCCTTTGTAAATTCCATCCCAACCATAATGTGAATCAGTTGTCGAAAAAACCTTTTCTCCCCACCTGTCATATATTGCAAAATAAAGCTCAGAAGCAATATCAGCTTTTACATATAGTTTATCATTCTGTCCGTCATTGTTTGGAGTAAATGCATTTGGAATATAAATATATGGTTCACCACATATAACATCCATTACAATTATTGAAACAGTATCAGTATTGCTACAGCCATAACTATCCTGAACAATTACCTGATAAGTTATAGATTGAGTTGGGCTAGCTATTGGATTTTGCAAATGAATGCCATTTATAGATCCAGAAGGTGACCATGAAAATTGATAATTTGAATTAGCAATAGCAAAAAGTTGTGTGCTTTGTCCTTCATAAATAATATTATCATTAGTTGTTGCATCAACAACAGGCAAATAATCTGAAATCCCTACCTGAAAATCATCAATAAATGTACAACCTTTAGCATCAGTAACAGTTACATTATAATTACCTGCACATAATTCTGATAAGGAATATGAATGTGAACCATTACTCCAGTTAAACTGATAAGGTAAAGTGCCTCCATAAACCGGAAGTTGTATTGTTCCATTACATGCAACCGCACAAGCAACAGGAGTAATTGTTGTATCATATGTTAATAATGCCGGTTGTGTAATATTTATATATGCAGTATCAGGACAGTTATGTGCATCTAAAACATAAAGCCAATATCCGCCAGGTGTTAAACCTGTAATAGTTGGACCTGTCTGGCTTGTGCTCCAGCTATAAGTGTAAGGAGCCGTTCCTCCATGTATTACAGAACCAGTTGCTGAAGTAGTTCCACCAAAACAGTTTATTCCCGGTGTTGTGATTTTTGAATTTAATGAATCGGGCTGATTAACAAAAACACTTTGTACCCTTACACAAAAATCAGCATCTGTAATAGAAATAATATAATAACCCGAACATAAATTTAAAATCTGTGGAGTTGTACTTCCAGTACTCCACAAATATGAATATGGTGGTACTCCTGAACTTGTAATACTTGATGTTGCATTACCATCACATGTACCATAGCATTGTGTCATTTGCGTAGTAGCGGAAATTGCTAGGTTTGACTGATCTACAATATTAGTTGTTAAAATTGTACTGCAATTATTTGCATCAGTTACTGTTACATGGTATATACCAACAAAAAGATTAGTAATTAATGAATCCTGTTGAGGAATATTCCATATATAAGAATAATTTGGTACACCACCGGAGGGTGTAACTACAGCTGAACCAGTATTTGGATGAACCGGATCACAAGATGCCGTTGATAAACTTGAAATAATTGCATTTAATTGAGGAGGTTCAGTAATTGTAAATGGTAAAACATGACTACATCCAATAGCATCAGTAACAGTTACTGTATAATTATTTGGACAAAGGTTATTAATTACTGAAGATGTATCTCCGTTACTCCAATCAAAAGTATATGGATTCATTCCATTATTTGCATAAACAGTTAATGAGCCATTACATAAACCATAACACCTGACATTTGTTACCGCTCCGGGGCTTAATGTAAATTGATCTACTATTACATTAATTGAATCTATTCTGGTGCAATTATGCTGATTTGTTACAGAAACATAATACATTGTATTTGTTGGAGGCAACACTTGTAATTCTGATGTTCCCTGACCAGAAATTATACTTGATGTTGGCCACCATGTATATGATAATGTGTCGCCGGGAACACTGCTATATGCATGAATTGATATCTGACTTCCGGTACAAACTGCCGTATCAGGACTCATTGTTAACCCAACAGGGTTTACAAAAACAATTACAGAATCTATTACATCACAAAGCTGAGAAGAAACATGAATATAATAAGTAGTTGTTTGGGTTGGATTTACATTCAAGTTACTTACAGAATGATTAGAATTTAAAATATTAGTAAAATTTATATTAGTTGACCATAAATATGTTAAACTTGACATTGCTCCTGTTACACTTGCATTAATAGAAGCACTATTTCCATTACATATTGCAGCATCATTAGTATTAATTAAAAGTTGTTCAACTACTATTGTTCTTGTAATACTATCTGCTAAATTACATGACGTTGGATGAGATGCAATTAATGTAACGTTATAAGTTCCAGGTGCACTATATACATGTGTTGGTTCAAATACAGAAGAAGTATCTCCATCGCCAAAGTCCCACAGATAGTTTGTTGCCAGCTGACTTGTATTATCAAACTGAACCAGTTCATTTACACAAACGGGGTTGGCTGAGAACTCAGCAATTGTTAAGGGTAATTCAAAGCTGAATTTAAAAACTGCATTATTACAATTGGTTGATGCATTTATATTAGACCAGGCACCTGGATTTGGTGAGGTTGGAAAAGTGCTACATGCACCACAGCTTGCGCAAACTGATTCATAAATATATCCTCTTTTATCAAATCTACTAGTACCTCCGTCAACATGATCATAGCCACAGTTTCCTGTACCATGTTGTTCGCCAAAATAAGTTGCATATTCCAAGTGTGAAGCATCGTCAGCCATTACCATTAAGTAAAAATCCTGCCCGTCAGTAACAGATTGATATGCATTTGAAGTAATATCCATATTTTTTGTTCCCTGAATATTTGACCATGATGTTATTCCACCATAACCTGCCCATTCTCTTCCCCATCCTGCAAGATAAATACGATTACAATAATCAACAGAGAAAGCAGTAATTGAAATATTTGGCCTACCTATTCCCGTTCCGAAAACGGTACTCCAAACCGGACTAGATAAATTATTCGGAAATTTTGCGATAAACTGACCGCTGTTAGGTGTACCGTAAGCAGCATTTGAAATAAATGTACTTCCCGGAGCAGTAGTCTGACCTGTTATATAAACATTTAATAATTTGTCAACTCTAACAAAATATACCTGATCGTAAAGTGAAGAACCAAAATATGACGATTTTATTAATGATGATCCGTTTGCAGAAATATGTGCAAAAAAACCATCAGCTGTTCCACCTAGTGCAAGTGGCTGATAAACTCCACCAGTAGTCGGAATATTTATAGAATTGGTTCCACCACCTATATAAACATCACCGTTAAAATCTAAATCAAGTGAATAAATTGCATCATCATTACTTCCTCCAAAATAACTGCTCCACATTAACTGGGATAAATCGGGATTAAATTTAAAAACTACACCTTCCTGATTTCCACTGTATGCTGTATTAAAACTACCTGTAGTAACAGGAAAATTGCTCGAAAAAGTACATGTACCTACATAAATATTTCCAGCTCCATCGCATATTACTTCTCCTCTTGCACCGTCAGCATAATTGTAATAAAGGGCACCATTTCCTTCCATCAAATTATAATACTGGCGAAAATTAAATCCATCATTAGCTGATCCACCCATAAGTGTTGAACCTAAGAGTTGTGAGCCATCGTAACTTAATTTTGAAACAAAAATATCTATCCCATTGCCAAAAACTATTGCATTATCATAAGTTACACTATCTCCACCATTAAAAGAGTTATCATAAGCATTTGCTGTTGTTGGAAAATCGCCTGAACCAGTGGTTCCAAAAATAACTAAATCATCATTTCTGTTACAAACCAAACTATGTGGTAATTCTTCACTTTGGGAGCCTCCAAGATATGTTGCCCATAGGCGTTGTGTTCCCGACGCATCATATTTAATTATGGCAATGTCACAACCATATTGATAATAAGTCCAGCCTGGTGGCTGTTCGCCTCCTCCATAGTTAACCTGATAAGCCCCAACAGATACCGGATATCCAACATTAAAACAAATACCACCAGAAAACACGTTAGATTTTTCGTCGAAAGTAGCCGTAAATCCCCAATTATCATAAGTAGAACCTGTATATGTTGAAAATACCAGCACAGGATCAATTACTAAAGGATAATTATGATTATAATCTTCTGGAAATTGAAATGCAACATTCCCACTACGAACAAGAAACTTACAAGGTATTTTAATTTTATTACCATTTATTTCCTGATAAGCAAATGGCTTTAATTCTGTAATTTTATTAAAACTTGTTTTTACTGTTAACGATCCGTCAGCATCAACAAACAATGATTCCTGACCTTCATACGTTAATCTAATGTCATCAGTATTACCACCTGGATTTACTATAAAATCATATTGAATAGATTTTTCATTATTTACATAAATTTTAAAATCAATATTCTGATAAATGTTATTGTAACTTACTTCATCATATTTTAATGCTTTTGACACCCACTTTTTAGTATCGTTACCAACAAAGTAGTTTGTATAGTCATTATGCTTACCGGATGCCACTATACCATTTTTAAAAGTATTTCCGAATTTTACTTTATAGCTATGTAAATGAACTGTTCCTTTATTTATATTCTCTTTTCCTGAATTTTGGTTAGCATGCGAACGTTGTATGTCCCTTTCGTCTACAAAATTATATGTTAATCCATCTTTTTCTAAAAACAATGCCCCACCCGGAAGTTCGGTTTTATACAATGCATTTGGATGCCACTGCCCTTTGTTTTCAATAAACCCTGGTTGGCAGTATGCATTATTAACAAATAAAACAACCATTATTAGAAATGGTATATAACGCATGCTCAAAATTTTCCATAAATTTATTAAAAAAAACAACAAAACAAAAATATCAATCATAATAATGTGCATGTGTCATTTTATCATCAGTTAAACAAATTTTAAGTGCATTAAATATGCAATAGGCGTAAAATTCATTATATTTGTATTATTAATGTGCAACCTTTATAAATACCACTCAGTCTAACATACGTCTGAAAGAATGCTCAGCGAACAGCAAATAATAGAAGGCTGCTTAAAAAACAACCGAAAAACACAAAAGATGTTATATGAAATTTATGCATCTAAGTTTTTAGGAATGTGCATGAGATATGCTAAAGATAAGCAAGAAGCTGAAGACATTTTACAGGATGGATTTTTAAAAATATTTGGCAGAATTAGCCAATATTCAGGATCAGGTTCTTTTGAAGGCTGGATGAAGCGTATAATAATTAATACTGCAATTACTAATTACAGGCAAAATCTTAAGCATTATTATAAACAATCTATTGATGATGTTAACGAAACAGATTTTGAAACTGGTAATGTTGAACACGAATTTTCGTTGGAAGAACTGTTAAAAGTAGTACAAGAACTTCCTCCCGGATACAGAATGGTTTTTAATATGTTTGCTATTGAAGGTTTTCAACATAAAGAAATTGCACAAATGATGGGTATTGATGTTACAACATCTAAATCTCAATATTCGCGAGCCAGAAAACTTCTTAGAACAAAGTTATTAGAATTAAAAAAAGAAAAAGTTGAAATAGTAAATAATGAGCGGTAAACAAAATATAGAAGATTTATTTAAAAATAATTTCGACAATTTGAATGTTGAGCCAACTCAAAAAGTTTGGGAAGGCGTAAATTCTAATCTGTGGTATTCTAATATTCAGAATGCATTCTATAACTATACCGTTCAACCAACAAGTAAAGCATGGAGAAAAATTGCATTCAGACTTTGGTTTAAAGATTTTATTGTTTTCTCACCATTAAGTTTTAATGTATATTACTTGTCTGCAATTTTAGTTGTTTGCTCAACATTGATATTTACAAGCTATAATTATTCCGATAAAGATTTTTTATTTACTAATTCACCAATTGAAAAAAACACCAAAACAAATACTATAAACAATTCAAATACTTTAACCGAAGTATCAATAATTCATAATTCAGTAAATGCAAAAGTTAGTAATCCGAATACTACTAATAATGAAGAAGTTATTATTGTAAAAGAATTAAACAAAAAAAATCAAACTGCAGTTAAAAAAGAAAAATTTAACAATACTAATAACCTCATTAACAATAAAGTATCAGTTCATGAACCAATAATAGATAACGATGAATTATTTACCGAATTGCATGTTCGTGATTATTCCGGTTTATTAAAAATGTTACATCGTAACCCCAAGCTTATCCCCGAATCTTTTTCTGATTCTTCATTAAAAAGCCGACTTGAATTTGATTTTAACAATAAAAAATGGCATTGGTCTGTTGAAGGCTTTGTTACACCAATGTTTGGAAGCTCAACATACAAAATCAATGATTCCGAAATTAACAGCTTTAGTAAAAATTATGGCGGCTCGAAAGCTAATCTAACATTATCAGGCGGTTTATTAGTACAGGCAAAACACTTAAATTTTTCATTTCAGACAGGATTTTCATATACTCGTTTAACCGATAAACCAGATTACAAATATTTAAATACAAAGTATTTTACGTCGATTGTTACTGAAATTATTCCTGATTATGATTATAACTACTTCGAAATTGAAGTTCTTAACTTAGATAGTCTCTTATTAAATGGCGATTCTGTCTGGATTACAATTCAGGACTCTACACTTATTACAACTTTTGACACAATAACAAAACCTCAGGTAATACAAAAGAATACCATAGATCACAAAAAAACAATAAATACTTTCTCATATTTTGAAATTCCATTAATTGCAGGTTATACAATTAGTCAGGGAAAATTAAATTTCACACTTAGAGGTGGAATTATTACAGGAATTCTAACATCTGTTTCGGGTAACTTACCTTCTCCTTATTCTGAAGTTGGAACAATAAATGTAAAAAATAAAACTACCAGAAAAATAATGTTTTCAGGTATAGTCGGTATTGAGGCAGCTTATGATGCTTCGAAAAATATTTCTATAATTGCGGCACCGGTTTATAGGTTTAATTTATTATCTTTATACAAAAAAGACAATATAATTAATCAGCGTTTTAATAATTTAGGAATTAAATTAGGAATTAGATATAACTTTAAATAATTTATTATGAAAAGAATACTATATCTTATTCAAATATTAGCACTTACAATTACAGGAGTTGCTCAGCAAAAATCACTTTGTGACGTTACTTATATTTATGAAGTTAACTCTGTTAACCAATTAATTGATTTTACAAATAAAGCATATGCCGGACCAAAAGTAATTAACTGGCAATGGGATTTTGGTGATGGCACTTCATCAAACCAGCCAAATCCAAGGCATGTGTACATGGAAAGAGGCTCATATGTTGCCTGTCTTACTATTATTACAGAAGATAATTGCGAAAATACTTTTTGCGATACTATAAAAGTTGGAAGTTCAGAATTAGACACTTCATCACTCTATTATTCAATTTCAGGTAATGTATTTGCGGGTTCAGTTTTATTGCCTTCTGGAATTGTTGTTTTATTAAAGGAAGTTAATAATCATTATACAGCAATAAGGTACTGTCAATTAAATAATGGACATTATGAATTTAACCAATTAAATTCTGGTGAATACACTACTTATTGCATTCCAAATTTTAATTTGGATATTAATTATTACCCATCTTATTTACCTACATATTTTGGAAATAATACTAAATGGCAGAATTCTGCCTCAATTGATCTGGTAAACAATTCACTTTACAATAAAAATATAAACCTAAGTTGTAATAACGAAATATTATATGGTCCTGATACTATATCAGGTTTTTTACATGTAGCCGATCCAAATACATTCGAATATAATATCTATTGCAATAACTGGTTTGGCAATAACAGCCCTGGATTAATTAATCTGGAATTAGCACCAAATATGTCTGTATTGTTATTAAACTCTAATAATGAGCCTATCAGATATGCAGTTTCAGATAGCCTTGGCTGTTTTCAATTTAAAAATTTACCGATAAGAATATACAAAATATCACCTGAGAAAGCCGGCTTAGTTACAATTCCAACTATTCTAAATATGCAGGCATCATCTGCTACTCATGCAAGCACATCATTATTTATTGGTTCCAGTAGTATTTACAGTAATATTCAGGATGAATTATTTACTGATTTCGAAAATAACATTAATATTTTCCCGAACCCAGCACATGAAAGTGTGATATTAAATATAACTACTGAAAAATTAACAACAATTTCTATTGAAGTAGGAAATTTATCAGGAAGCAATGTTTTACTAAGCGATAACTTTACCTGCCAGGGTAACGAAAATTTTATTCTGCCAATTAGCAGTTTTAGTCCGGGCGTATATTTTGTTAAAATAAAAGCCGAAGGTATGCCTGTTGTTGTCAAAAAAATTATCAAGCAATAATTATTGTTAAAGATTTAAACAGACTCTACTTTTCTTCTTTATACCATTACTCGTCATTAACTTACGCCTTAATATGTTTTTTCCATAACATTTTGTTTATCTTTTGATGTAATGTACATTTACATCAATAATATTTTAAATTATTAAAATGTCTTTATTATTTCATGATATAATTTTTGGTCCTATTAAAAGCAGAAGATTAGGATTTTCGCTTGGTATTAATTTGTTACCTGTTAATTCAAAAATTTGTAGTTTTAATTGTGTTTATTGCGAGTGTGGCTGGAATCCTGATGAATTACCATCAACAGGATTTAACAAAAGAGAAAATGTTTATGACGCACTCGAATCGCGACTAATAGAAATAAAAGAGAATAACGAATCACTTGATGTTTTAACCTTTGCAGGTAACGGAGAGCCAACTCTTCATCCACAATTTTCTGAAATTATTGACGATGTTATTTCACTTAGAAATAAATACTTTCCAAATAAAAAAATTGCTGTTTTAAGTAATGCAACTACTTTAGGAAATACAAAAATATTATCTGCATTAAAAAAAATTGATCTACCAATTTTAAAACTTGACTCAGCAATTGAAAAGACTTTCAGGTTAATAAATAACCCTCCTCTTTCTTTTAATTTTCAAAATTATATTGATAATCTTAACAACTTTAAAAACAATATTATTGTTCAAACAATGTTTTTAAAAGGTGAAATTAATGGGAATAATGTTGATAACACTTCTGACGAAGAATTAAATAAATGGATAGAAGTTGTAAAAAATCTTAATCCGGTAAATGTGATGATTTATTCAATCGACAGGGAGCCACCTGCAAAAAAATTAATAAAAATTCAATCTGAAGAATTAGAAATAATTGCTCAAAAAATAAGACTTAACAATATTCCTGTTCAAATGGCTTTTTAAATTGAACAAAAAATTAAACATATTAGTTTGTCCACTTGATTGGGGACTTGGTCATGCCACCAGAGATATTCCCATCATCCGCGAACTTATTAAAAGAGGGCACAATGTTATAGTAGCAGGAAGTAAAAGCACTATTGAATTATTTAAAAACGAATTCCCCAATATTGAACACGAACCTTTTTCCAGCTTAAAAATTACTTATCCCAAAAATGGTTCAATGGCATTTCATATTTTTAAACTTTTCCCAAAATTGTTGTTTTCTATAAAAAAGGAACATTGCCATTTAAAAAAAATCATTAAAAAGTATAATATTGATTTAGTAATTTCTGATAATCGTTTTGGTTTATGGAGTAAATCCACTTATTCAGTTTTTATTACTCATCAGGTAATGATTAAAATGCCAAAGAAGTTACAATTTGCAGAATATTTAATTTACAGAATTAATAGGTTTTTTATTTATAAATACAATCGTTGCTGGATTCCAGATAACGAAAACATGCCATATATTGCCGGCGACCTTTCGCATAAATATTCATTAAACGGAAAAACATCTTTTGTAGGATTACTTTCAAGATTTAACGACGAAAACAAATCAAACAAAAAAGATTTTATTGAAAAATTTGAAATAATGGCAATTATTAGCGGTCCCGAACCTCAACGCACAAATTTTGAAAAAATTCTTTTAAAACAAATGCAGCAGTTAAAATGCAAATGTTTAATTGTAAAAGGAAAACCAACAGAGGTACAAGAAAGACAAGAAATTAATAATGTTGTGGTTATTTCACATCTGAATACTACCCAAATGAGAGAAGCAATTAATAATTCTACATATATTATAAGCCGATCGGGCTACACAACTATTATGGATTTAATTGCATTAAAACGCTCAGCTATTTTAGTTCCCACACCCGGACAAACAGAACAGGAATATCTTGCCGAATATTATTCTGTACGAAAAATGTTTGTTGAAATAAAACAGGATGAATTTAATATTAACGATGCTATAGCAAAGCTTTCTGTATATTCTAATTTATATTTAAATCCCGAAGAAAATTTACTTACAAAAGAAATTGATAGAATTGAAATGCAGTTGATGAAAAAATAAAACCAACTCGTCATCCTGAGGCTCTCGAAGGATGACCTTACTTCATACTCAGCTCATCTGGATTTACTTAGCTCATCTGGATTTAGCTTCGCTAAAATAAGTTGTAATCCAGATGATTATAATTGAGGATTTTCAATCCCAATAACTAAAACGACAATAAGTAAGCATTAAAAAAAGGCCTCCTTTTCAGGAAGCCTTTCAAATATTTCAATTTTAGAATTATCTTACTTTAGCCAATGTTTCTTTTGAATATTTATTAGCAGCTAAATTTTCTTTTACAGCTTTAAAAGCTTTAATAGTATAATCTACATCTTCAAAAGTATGTGCTGCAGTTGGTATAACCCTTAACATAATAACATCCTTAGGAACAACAGGATATATTACTATAGAACAGAACACACCATAATTTTCTCTTAAATCAAAAGAAAGATTTGTTGCTTCAGGAATACCTCCATCAAGGAAAACAGGAGTTACACACGATTCTGTTTTACCAAGGTTAAGTCCTTCTGCTTTTAATCCTGATTGTAATCTTTTTACAACATTCCATAAATGTTCACGAATTTCAGGATGATTTTGCAAAAGCTCCAAACGTTTTAAAGCACCAATAACCATAGGCATTGGAAGAGATTTTGCATAAATCTGAGAACGCATATTATATCTTAGGTAATCAACAACCATTTCGGTTGAAGCAACAAAACCACCGATACCTGCCATGGATTTAGCAAAAGTTGAAAAATAAATATCTATGCCATCCTGAACACCAAAATGTTCACCTGTTCCAGCTCCTGTTGCACCCATAGTTCCAAAACCATGAGCATCATCAACCAAGAATCTAAAATCGTATTCTTTTTTAAGTTCAACTATTTCTTTTAATTTACCTAAATCGCCAGCCATTCCGAATACTCCTTCGGTTATTACCAAAATACCACCATTGGTTTTTTCAACTACTTTTTTTGCATGTTCTAATTGGTGACGTAATCTTTCGATATCGTTATGAGGGTAAACAAAACGTTTTCCGATATGTAATCTTAGCCCATCCATAATACAGGCATGTGCCTCGCTATCATAAACAATAACATCATTACGATTTACTAATGCATCAATAATTGATACCATTCCCTGATATCCAAAGTTTAATAAGTATGCATCTTCTTTACCTACAAACTGAGCAAGTTTTTGTTCTAATTCTTCATGAATTGAAGTATGACCTGACATCATTCTTGCTCCCATTGGGTATGCCATTCCCCACTTTTCAGCTGCATCTGCATCAGCTTTTCTAACTTCAGGATGATTAGCCAGACCCAAATAATTATTCAAACTCCATGTTAAAACTTCTTTTCCGCGAAATTTCATACGTGGAGCAATTTCACCTTCCAATTTTGGAAAAGCAAAATAGCCATGAGCAACGCTCTGGTATTGACCTAGTTGACCTTTCTGGTCTTTGATTTTATCAAAAATATCCATTGCTAAAAGGGTTTAGTTAATTTTTGTGCAAAGTTAAAGTTTTATTTTATACCATTTATAATTTAAAAAGCACTGTTAAAAAAATAATCATTTATTTAATAATGTAAATTTGCAGAATCTGAAATTTTACTAGTTAAATGAAGCTATTTAAATTAATACCAAACGATAACATAAAAATTGGTTTAAAAGTTATTGGACTAGGATTAATTGGACTTTTTTTGACTTATATAAGGACATATATTTCTCCATGGAGAATTAAATTATGGGCTCCGGGCATGTATATTTTTATTGGGTTAATAATTCTTGTTGGAATAGTTTTAATTCTCCTTGATGTTATTCCGAAAATTCATGAAAAGTATTTCCCTGCATCATTTAACAAATCGCAAACAAAACTACGCAGAAGAAGAACAAAAGTTAAATAACAGCTTTATTTTTTTGTTTTATAATTTGTTAATGCATATTTTTGATATTAAATGATTGCAAATTATTAATGTAAGAGTAGCGATGTGTTAGCACCAATTATTAAAACAAATGCCTAAGAATATTATTTTAATATTATTTCTATTTATTTCTATATCATTGGTTGGACAAGAGACACCAACTAAAAAGAATAAAATTAGTAATAGGAAACAAAATAGAATATTAAGCAAAGAACAAATAAATAAATTAAAAGACGGTGCATTATTTATTAGATTACAAACAAAAAGAAATTCTATTGAAGCTTTAAAAGAAGTAGGCAAGAATGAAAAAGCAATTAAACTCGAAAAAAAACAAAGCGAATATAATTTAGGTATTCTAAATGCTTTTAAGACAAATTTTAATTTTTGTTCTGTATATTATTTTTTAAGTGATAATTCAATTAATATTAAAGATGGTCTTTTTGACAAAGTAGTGTTTCTTAATGATAGTTTACGTGCAGACACGACTATTAAATTTGATAATAAGTATTTTCTTATTGCAGAGTTTGGAGCAATAGAAAAAGACACTATTCAGCGTTTTTCACATTACTCGTATGAACCTAATGGTAATTGGAGTGTTAAAAAAGTTAGCCATTATTATGGCGGAACAGAAATGGATTTTGGTGCATTAGTAATTAAAAGTGAAAAGTTCATACAATTAAAACGTCCTTTTCCATATTATGTTAGGACTTTTGACACACTTCCAATAGAAAGAAACTTAAATATAACAGTTCGAAAAATAAACAAAAAATTGAAAAGATTCTATAAACGGCATCATAAATAACAGGTGCTAACACCACCTATGAAAACAACTAGCAATGTGCGAAATTTTGCAATTTTAACATTAAATAAAATTCTTAGCGGACACCGACTGCAAACAATTGCTAGTAGTTACGTAGTTTCAAACGTTATGCAAAACTATTAAAAATAATTTGGAATAAACTGATATTATGAGAATTATAGTTCATTTTTTATTAATCTCTTTTTTGTTTATTTGTTGTAATACTAATGACAATAAAGTTAGAACTTTTAATAATCATGATTCTACAACAATAAGTTACCAGAACATTGTTACAAATTCTAAATGCGACTCCACATTTATAAAAGATCTCAAAAACTATTTCTTTAAAGAAACTGGATTTAAACTTCAAGGTAGTTTTTATACAGATTCAGCTAAAATTGAAGATTCACTTTATATATTGGGTGTATCATTACCAAATAAAGTTGAGAAGCCGTCCTATAAACAGAAAATTAGTAGTTTAATGTCATTTTTAATGAAGAGTTATAAAATCAAAAAAGAGGACAAATACATTACTTATGATTTTTACAGCGACAATGTTCTTAAAAGAATAAAAGAAAAATATAAAGAATATAAGAAAAAAGGTTACCATGTTCTTATTCTAAATGGTAATTTAAACTCAATGACATTATTAAATAATGATTTACCATCAACAAAGGAAGGGTTAAGTATTATTGTATTTCATGAACTTATGCATAATTATATTGATCAAAAAAAATATAATATAGATATTAAATATAACGAAGCTATTTGTTCTGTAGTTGGTAACTATCTTGCATTAAAATATTCTATTGATACTAAAAATACGGATTCCACTTTTATTAAGAAACACATATTAATAACTGAAAATATTTATAAATGTATTAATGATTATACGTTTAAGATTAATTATAATATTGATAATGTTAATAAACTCAACAATGAATGCCAAAATGAAATTAATTCAATTTTAGATAATTCAGACTCACTGCAAAAAGTGTTGTTTGGTGGGAAAGTTAATAATGCTTATTTATTAATGTATGGCGAGTATAGTAATAAATATTTTATTATAAAAAATTGTTATTTAAAATCTTGCAACACTAAAGAATCTTTAACAGTTCTATTTAATTTTCAGTTAAACAACCGCTATTACACTTCCTTTCTTTAATCAATAACTTTGTTTAACACCACCTTCAATAACAACAAGCCGTTATGATTAACTTAACTCGAATAACAATATTCATACATTTCAGCGGCTTGACAATCCGCCGCGGCGGACTGCAAGAAATCACATTGTATTGGGTATCTTAAACATTAGTAAATAATTTTAGAACAAAAATAAAATGATAGTAGCAATAGCAGGAGCAACAGGTTTAACAGGAAGTTTTTGTTTACAGGAATTATTGCAAAACGAAAATATTTCAAGTGTAATTGCAATTGGTAGAAAACAAACAGGTATAAAACATGACAAACTTAAAGAAGTTTTATTAGATAATAACAAATTGTCAGATATAATTAAAGCTGATGCTTTTATTTGTTGTTTAGGCACTACAATTAAAAAAGCAAGAACCAAAGAAGCTTTTAAAAGCATCGACCTTGAATTGCCTGTTTATTTAGCAGATAAATTAATTAATAATGGATGTAATACAGTTGCAGTAATATCTTCAATGGGTGCAAATCCTAATTCATCTATTTTTTATAACAAAGTAAAGGGACAAATGGAAGAAGCTATGAAAAACATAAATATTAAAAGTTTTTCAATACTTCGTCCATCAATTATTTCAGGACCACGAAAAGAAAAAAGATTTGGAGAAAAAATGGGTTTAATCTTTATTACGATCTTTAACCCATTGCTATTTGGATCATTAAAACATTACAAATCTATAAAGGCCAAAGACATTGCAAAAGCATTAGTACATTGTGTTATAAATCAAAAAACAGGAACAACAATATATCTTTCTGGAGAGATTAAAGAATTAGCATTATTCTAAATAATTACTTGTTTTTATAGTTTCTTTAATCTAATTAAGATTATAAGTTTTTTTATAGTTTTAATCGAAGCGGTGCGGTAGGGTGTCCACAAAGTGTGCGAACTACAATTTTTGGGCTAATTATACACGGTGTTACAATAAATTATTTTCATCTATTAATTTATTATTATGAACTAATTATAAAAATTGGAGTTAGTCTTTGTGGAGGGTTTTTTGTTTCTTTTTTGTTGGTGAAAAAAGAAAAATAAAATTGAAATTAAAAAAAGATCTTTAAGGAGCAATTAAATTAATACTTCATCTGCTGTTCTGTTACGGCGAAGGATGCTCAGCATAACAATGTAGATGTTTGCACTATATTTAAAATGTATTCATTGCTCTTATATCGAACTCAATTAAATAACAAATTCTATTTCTATTAAACAATAAATATTATTTCTTACAGTTTTACTCATGAATAACTTAAAAGTATTTATTCTGAGAAAGGTATTAATAATATTAATTGTAATTATTCCTGTTTTAACAAACGCTCATTGCGGACCAAATTTTAAAACATTTTCATTATTAGCAGGTGGCTATTATAGCAGCCAAACGGGATATCTTAATACTTTTAGCTTCAATTTTGAAAGAGGAAATTCAAATAAACTTTTTCTTCCATATTATTCAATTGGCATAAATAAAAGTTTTATTAAAAACTATAACGAATATGGATTAAAATTTAGAATGAACCTAATAAGTATTTATAGCAAATTACTATTTAAAAAAATTGGTAAACACAGAATTATTCCATATTTGATAGTTCAAAACAGCTTAAAACAAGTAGAAAATGAAACTATAAATAAAAACAACTATAATGTTAAAATTGGTTACGGTATAACAACTAACAATTATTCAATGGGACGCATCAGAACTGTAGCATCTATTGAAGTTGGATATATAATACCCAATAAAACATGTAATCAAAAAAGTGAATTTTTTGCTGAAATTAAAGTAGGTATTGGTATAAATACAAGAAAAGTTTATAGACGTACAAATAATCAAAAACAAACCCTTTAATTTATTACAATAATACCAAATGCTATATCAACGAAACAATCAAATTCGGCAATATCCCTGCTATCAGAATTAATATTGCAGCTACAAGTAAAGATGTTACATAAAGTGGGCTAGTAACAATTTTCTCAGTCTCGCTGGTTTTTGCAAACATGGCAATAATTAATTTTAAATAATATGCAACTCCAACAAGAGCTGCAATAATTCCAACTATTACCATCCACAACAATTCTCCCTGAATAGCCGAAACAAAAATATAATATTTCGCAAAAAATCCTGAAGTTACTGGAATCCCTGCCATAGAGAGCATTGATATTGTCATAACAATTGCCAGTATAGGATTCTTTTTTGCCAACCCATTAAACGCCTCAATAGAACCATCAGCGCTCATGTGATTTTTTACAACCATTAAGACTCCAAATGCCGCTATTGTTGATAAAGCATAAGCAAAAGAGTAGTACAATAAAGAACTTGCCGAAAAAGTGTTAAAAGACAAAACTGCAAATAACATAAATCCCGTATGCGAAATACTGGAATAAGCCAACATTCTTTTTACATCTTTTTGCTTAATAGCTCCTACATTTCCAACAATTAAAGACAATACTGACAAACCTAAGATAAGGTGATGCCATGTGTCTGGAATTAAAATAAAACAAGAAGATAACAATTTATAGAATGCTGCAAATCCTGCAATTTTAACAACCGTCGCCATAAATGCCGTTATCAACGTAGGCGAACCCTCATAAACATCAGGAGCCCAGAAATGAAATGGAACTGCTGCTATTTTAAATCCAAAACTTATTACAAGTAATACAATTCCTACTTTCAAAATTGAAGGTATTTCCTTTGTTATTGTAAAATAATTAGAAATATCACCTACATGAAATGAGCCTACCATTCCGTAAACTAATGTAATTCCCAATAAGAAAATTGCAGTAGCAAGAGAACTGAAAATAAAATATTTAAATGATGCCTCATTGGAGCGAATTGAGAATTTCTTACTTCCTGCAAGTATGTATAATGGAATCGACATTGTTTCTATCCCAATAAAAAGCATAGTTAAATTATCGAATGATGTTACCATACATGCACCTGCAAGCGAGAATATTAGCAAAGCATATATTTCAGGAACATTTTTTTCTATACCTTTAAAATAATGAGGAGCAAGAAGAAAAATAAGTAATGTGGTAAATATCATTAATGAATTAAAGGCAACAGCATAATTATTAACAATTAGCATATTACTAAAACTGCTTTCTACAGAATTCCACGAAAAAACAGAAAATGCTAGTGCAGTAATTAATCCGGTAATAGCCACAGAAATATATATCCAGCGGTTTTTTAGAAACCCCAGATAAAGTAGTAGAACACCTGTAATTGCTATGGTTATTAATGAAAACATTTTAATTAATAATATTTATTTGTTTTACAATTTCTAATATTGTGGATTGTGTTAAATCAATTAATGGTTGTGGATGAACTCCAAAAAATAATATTAAAATACAAATAGGAATAAGTACAAACCACTCATGCTTTTTAATGTCAATAAAGCTATCTGTTAATTTATTAGATTCACCAAGCATAATTCTTTGATAAGTAAAAAGCATATATACTGCTCCCATTATCATTCCTAAACCACCAACAACAGTATACCAAACATTTATATCGTAAATTCCTAACAACAATAAAAATTCTCCTACAAAACCATTTGTAAGTGGCAAAGCAATGCTTCCTAATACAATTACAAAAAACAGAATTGTAAAATTACCGGCTATTTTTCTTATACCGCCAAGGTCTGCGATTTGTCTGGTTTGTAATCTTTCTTCAATAATATCTGATATATAAAATAATCCTACCACATAGATTCCATGAGCAAACATTTGCACCATAACACCTTGTAGAGAATTAAATGTTCCCGCAAATATTCCTGCACCTATCAATCCAACATGTGCAATTGAAGAATATGCAATCATTCGCTTTAAGTCCTTTTGTCTGAATGCAAGGAATGAAGCATAAACGACACCGATTACTGAAAGTATAATAATTGGATTTTGCCATTTTACAAGTGCTAACGGAACAATTGGCAATAACCATTTTATTGCTCCAAAAATACCCATTTTTAACATTATACCAGAAAGCAACATCGAGCCTTGTGTAGGTGCAGTTGTGTATGTATCAGGTTGCCAAGTATGAAAAGGGAACAATGGCATTTTAATTGCAAAAGCCAAAAACATAAATAAAAATATCCAGTTCTGGTCATATGCAGAAATTGTAAGTTTATGAAACTCTTTTATTTCAAATGAGGTATTTGAAGTTAGATAGAACAAATAAATAAATGCAACTAACATAAACAAACTACCAACAAGAGTATAAATAAAGAATTTTAATGTTATAGATTGCCTACGCTCACCTCCCCACAATAGAACAATAAAATATATTGGGATAAGGGCCAACTCCCAAAAAATGTAAAATAATATAGCATTCTGCGAAACAAAAACTCCAATTAATGAAGCCTGCATAAGCAAAATTAAAGAATAAAAGATATTTGCTCTTTCCTGATTCTTACCAAAACCCGAAAGAATTATTAAGGGAAATAAAATATTTGTTAGTAATACCATTAGCAGCCCAACACCATCCAAAGCAATGTGAAAATTAATTCCAAGAGAAGGAATCCATGGAATATTTTCTTTAAAGTTACAAGGACAAACTCTTTCAAATATATAATATGTGTACGCTGTTAATACAAGCTGACCTATCGAAATCAACAGTGCAAGAGGTCGAACAATCTTTTGGTTCTTAAAGAAAAGAACTGCAAGACTTCCAAGCAACGGAATTAATATGAGTATTAAAGTATACATTCTATTTTAACCATATTATACATGCAATCATTGATATCATAGCAATTATCATTACAAACATGTAAAAACCAATATTCCCGTTTTGTAATAAACGCGCTTTATTTCCTACAAAAACAACTATCGATCCTATTCCATTTACAATTGAATCGATTATATTAGTTTCAATAAATGATGTGAATTTTTCTGAGAACCAATGATAAGGCTTAATTATAAAGAAATTATAAATTTCATCGAAATAAAATTTATTATAAATAAATTTCGAAATTATTCCTCTTTTTGTAGAATCTGAAACTGGCAACACAGATTTTTTTACAAAAACATACCAGGAAACTAGAATTGTAACAATAATCAAAAGAAGCACTCCTAAAGCAAGTAATATTTCAGTCAAATGGTTTTTAGTTTCAAATCCAAAATCATTAAATAAAGTTATTGAAGGCTTTAAGAAAGTTGCAAAATTTTCAGTTCCTCCAAACATAGCTGGAATATTTAAAAACCCACCTGCAAACGCTAAAACAGCCAAAACAATAAGCGGAATGGTCATTATTTTAGGTGATTCATGAATCTTCCCAAAAGTTTTAGAATCCCCCCTATATGAGCCATAGAAAACCAAAAATAATAATCGAAACATATAAAAACTTGTCAGTATTGAAGTAATAACAATTAATCCCCATACTAATGGATTTGAATGAAATGCTTCTGCTAAAATTTCATCTTTTGAAAAGAATCCTGAAAATGGCGGAATTCCTGAAATTGCAAGTACTGCAATAAAAAATGTGATAAATGTTATAGGCATACTTTTTCTAATACCTCCCATTAAACGAATGTCCTGTTGTCCTTGCAATGAGTGAATAATACTGCCTGCTCCGAGGAATAATAATGCTTTAAAAAATGCATGTGTTGTTACATGAAACAATGAAGTAGAAAAAGCACCAAGTCCAAGCGCAATAAACATTAAACCCAACTGACTAACAGTTGAATAAGCCAATACTTTTTTAATGTCGTTTTGTAATAATGCAATTATTGCAGCAACTAAAGCAGTAGTAACTCCAACAACAAGTATAACGTCCATAGTAATTGGTGCCAGAATAAATAATGAACTACTACGAACAACAAGATAAATACCAGCAGCTACCATAGTTGCTGCATGTATTAATGCTGACACAGGAGTTGGTCCGGCCATTGCATCAGGTAGCCATGTAAATAATGGAATTTGTGCACTTTTACCAATTGCACCAACAAATAACATTAAAGTTATAAAAGTGATTATAGTTTCTCCACTTAAAAAATGTGAACTCTGGGAAAATACTGTATTAAAATCTAATGAATTAAATGTTGTGAAGATTGCAATTAAACCTATAATAAAACCTAAATCACCAATACGATTCATTATAAAAGCCTTACGGGCAGCATTGTTAAAAGCATTTTTTCTATACCAGAAACCAATTAATAGGTAAGAACACAAACCAACACCTTCCCAACCAACAAACATTAATAAATAGTTGGAACTCATAACAAGTAACAACATCGAGAATACAAAAAGATTGAGTTGTGAGAAATATGTATTTACTCTTTCGTCATGATGCATATAACCAATAGAGAATAGATGAATCAAGAACCCAACCCCTGTTATTATCATCATCATTGTTACCGAAAGTGGATCAATTAAAAATCCAAATGAGATTGAAAGTTTGCCGCTACTTATCCAATTAAATAGTTCAACAGAAACAGATGAATTTGTAATTTGTTTTAATTGAAAAAATAATATTGCAGAATAAACAAATGATGCCAGAACCATAAGACTGGCAATAATACCAGAAGTTTTTCCTGTAAGCTTTTTACTGAAAATGCCGGTAACGACAAATCCTAACAAAGGGAACAATAATATGAGCCAGGAATTCTGAAACATGCTCAGTCTTTTAATTTATTTAATAAGTTTATATCTATTGAATCAACGTTTCTTTTCATCATAACCAATATGGATAATCCCACTGCCACTTCTGCGGCTGCAACCACCATAATAAAGAACACAAATACTTGTCCCGAAGAATCAGATCTGTATGCTGAAAATGCAGTTAACAAAAGATTCACAGAATTAAGCATCATCTCAATACACATTAGAATTACAATTGTATTTCTTCTGAAAAGAACACCAATTACTCCTATAGAGAACAATGCCAGACAAAGGAACAGATAATGTTCGAGGGGTATAATTCTTATCGCTGATGTTATATTTTCCATTATCTTATTTTTTATCTTTCTTTCCAAGCATTACTGCGCCTATCATTGCTGATAAGAACAGAACAGATGATGCTTCAAAAGGAATCATATAATCAGTATAAAGTACTTTGCCAAGATTTGCAACCAATCCAATATTTGCATCAAATTCATTTGCAACTATCATTTCATTTACACCTTTGGCAGCTGCAATCAACACAAGAAATAACATTCCACCCGAAATTACTGCCATAAATTTAGTAAGTACAGATTTATGCGGTTCATTGGTTTTATTAAGATTCAAAAGCATAATTACAAAAAGGAACACAACCATAATAGCACCAGTGTATACAATAATATGAACCACTGCAAGAAACTGAGCATTTAAAAGTATATAATGACCGGCAATTGCAAGAAAGCAAACAATAAGATAAATCACACTATTAATGGGACTCTTTGACAAGACCACCATCAGTGCACTTAATAAAGCAATTCCAGATAATAGGTAAAATAGAAATGCCATCTTATTTGTTATGTGTTAATTTTTTATTCTTTTTAAATTCTAATACTTCTGGTGTCTGACGTTTTGAAACATCAATACGTTTATCCTTTTCTAATGGTTCAACTAAAAGATCTTTGCCATAAATAAAAGTTTTTCTTTTGTATTCGCTTTCAACTAATCTGTCGGTTAAGAAAATTGCCTCTTTAGGACAGGCTTCCTCACAGTCGCCACAGAAAATACAACGCAACATATTTATTTCATAAATAGTTGCATATTTTTCTTCACGATACAAATGTTCTTCGCCTGGTTTTCTTTCAGCAGCAACCATTGTAATCGCTTCTGCAGGGCACGACAAAGCACATAATCCGCATGCCGTACAACGCTCACGACCTTCATCATCTCTTTTTAAAACATGCATTCCACGATAAACATCAGATCTCTTTCTAGTTTGTTCCGGTACATTAATAGTTACTTTTTTTCTGAAAAAATGCTTTATTGTTATAAACATTCCTCCAATAATTGCAGGCAAATATATGCTCTCCCAAAAAGATAACTTTTTGTTAGAAACAACTTTTGATCTGCCTGTTAACTTTTCCATATACAATGTTACCTACAAATATTCGTTTAATAAAATTATTAATGCTGTAATAAACATATTTATTATTCCCAATGGTAATAACCTTTTCCAGCCTAAATTCATTAATTGATCAAAACGGAAACGTGGTAATGTCCACCTTACCCACATGAATAAAAATATAAAAAAGAATATTTTTAAAAAGAAAAATGCACTTCCAATTAATGTCATAACATTTGGTGATAAATCAAGATGATGTATAAATGGCATATGATATCCGCCAAAATATAATGTTGATATAACAGCAGCTGAAATAAACATATTTATATATTCTGCAAAAAGATAAAAACCAAGTTTCATACTGCTATATTCAGTATGATAACCACCTATTAACTCCGTTTCACATTCTGGTAAATCAAAAGGAGAACGGTTACACTCTGCAAATGCACAAATTAAAAAAATTATAAAACCCAAAGGATGATAAAATATATTCCAGTGCCAGCCTTGTTGTTGATCTACTATTTCGCTTAGACTTAGTGTACCAGTTGTTAAGACTAGGGTAATAATGGATAATCCCATTGCTAATTCGTAACTTATCATCTGCGAAGCTGCACGAATAGCACCAAGTAGAGAATATTTATTATTTGATGCCCAGCCACCAATCATTATACCATAGACACCAATGGAAACCATTGCAAAAATGTAAAGTATTCCAATATTTAAATCGGTAATCTGCAGCGAATATATTTTATTGTTAATTGTTAAATTCCCACCCCATGGAATTATTGCTCCTGTTAAACATGCAGTAGTCATTGCAATACTTGGACCCATAATAAAGAGAACACGATTAGCGGTCATCGGAATAATTTCCTCTTTCATAAACATTTTTAAGCCATCTGCAAGAGGTTGTAATAATCCCATTGGTCCTGCCCTGTTTGGTCCTCGCCTGTCCTGAATAAATGCAGCAACTTTCCTTTCTGCCCATGTTGCATACATTGCTACAAGTAACGTAATAACAAATATTACGAATAGCAGTATGGTCTTGAACAAAATGGTAGCAAATTCCATTATTTTTTCTTTTCGGGTTTGTTTTTATTCATATAATGATTCTGTGAAATCACCGATTCACGGCTTATTTTCCGCGGACCTTCAATTACCCAATCTTTTAAATCTTTCTTTTCAAATCTACATTCGTTACATATAAATTCTTCAACTTCTCCGTATTTATCTTTTCTTCCAGTAACTCTTAAAATATCATTTCCGGCCATCCATACTGTTACTTTTCCGCCACAATGTGTACAATTTCTGTGAGCATCGCAAGCTTTAGCAAACCATACACGACTTTTAAAACGGAAAGTTTTATCTGTTAATGCACCAACGGGACACGCATCAATCATATTACCGGAAAATTCATTATCAACAGAATTTTTAATATAGGTGCTGATTTCTGCAACATCGCCACGGTTCATAATGCCATGAACCCTTTTCTCAGTTAACTGATCAGCAACAAACACACAACGATAACAAAGAATACAGCGAGTCATGTGTAATTGAATCTTATCGCCAATATCTATTTTTTCAAATGTTCTTCTTTCTTCTTCGTATCTGGTTTCAGATAATCCATGCTCATAAGAAAGATTCTGCAAATCGCACTCACCAGCCTGATCGCATACTGGACAATCCAACGGATGGTTTATTAGTAAAAATTCAACAATGGCTTTTCTTGCTTCAAGCACTTCAGGTGAGGTAATATTTTGAACTACCATTCCATCCATCACTGCAGTTGAACATGAAGGTACTAATTTCGGCATTGGGCGAGGGTCTTTTTCTGAGCCCTTTGTTACTTTAACAAGACAGGTTCTGCATTTTCCACCAGTTCCTTTTAATTTTGAATAATAGCACATTGCTGGTGGAACAATTTTTCCTCCAATCTTACGTGCGGCATTCAAAATAGTGGTGCCGGGTTCAACTTCAACTTCAATATTATCTATAGTTACTTTAACCATTGTTAAAAGTACATTTTTTATTTATTACATGTGCTTCAAATTCTTTACGAAAATGCAAAATACTTGATCTTACCGGCCATGCTGCAGCTTCACCCAAAGGACAAATTGTATTACCTTCAACATGTTTTGCAATATCAACCAACAAATCAATATCATGCATATTTCCTTGTCCATGCTCAATTCTGTGCAATATTTTCTCCATCCATCCTGTTCCTTCACGGCATGGACTGCATTGTCCACACGATTCGTGATGATAAAATCTTGAATAATTTAAAAGGCTTTTAACCATGCACGTTGTTTCATCCATAACAATAAATCCACCCGAACCCATCATTGTTCCTGTTTCAAAACCTCCATCTGCAAGTGATTCATAAGAAAGTAAGCGAGGCTCACCTTTAGCAGTTTTTAAAATTAGTTCAGTTGGAAGAATAGGAACCGAACTTCCTCCCGCAATTACAGCTTTTAACTTTTTCCCGTTTTTAATTCCACCTAAATATTTTTCAGAATAAATAAATTCTTCAACAGGTAAACCCATTTCAATTTCATAAACTCCAGGTTTATTTATATGTCCACATGCTGAAATCAATTTTGTTCCAGTGCTTTTTCCAATACCCACATTTGCATATTCACAACCTCCATTATTTATTATCCATGGAACAGCAGCAATTGTTTCCACGTTGTTAACACAGGTTGGATTTTGGTATAAACCTTTAATTGCAGGGAATGGTGGTTTCATGCGTGGATTTCCACGTTTGCCTTCCAGAGCTTCAATCAATGCGGTTTCTTCGCCGCAAATATAAGCTCCACCACCAGGGTGGCAATATAAATCAAGAGAAAAATCTGTTCCTAAAATATTTTTACCTAAATACCCTTTTGCATATGCTTCTTCTATAGCCTGATCAAGAATTTTCATCAGGTAAAACCATTCACCTCTAAGGAAAATATAAGCAGTATTTGCACCTAAAGCAAAACTCGAAAGTATCATTCCTTCAATAAGTAAGTGTGGGTTTTTAAGAATCAAATAATGATCTTTAAATGTTCCCGGCTCACCCTCGTCAGCATTGCATAACAAATAACGTGGATTGTTTGTGCTTTTATCAATAAAACTCCATTTCAATCCTGTAGGGAATCCCGCACCACCACGACCACGTAATCCTGATTTTTTAACCTCATCTACTACATTCTCTGGCGACATGGTTTTGAGCGCTTTTTCAACCGCCGCATAACCACCCTGTTTCCTGAAAGTTTCAAACTTTCCGAAATCAGGAGTTTCTATATTCGCCAAAAGAATTTTCTTTTCCAATTTACAATTTGTTATATTTCGTAAGGGTTTTTATGACTTACTTTATTATTTTTATCAAAATCTATTATTAATTCATCTGCTTTTTCTTTTGTCATGTTTCCATGATAATCCCAACCCACCTGAATTACCGGTGCATTTCCACAATCGGCTAAACATTCTACAAGTTTTATTGTAAACTTGCCATCAGCAGTTGTTTCGCCTGCTTTTATTTTAAGTTTGCTTTCTAAATGTGAAATAATTTCTTCGGCACCACAAAGCCAACATGGTCCTGTTCTGCAAATCTCAATAACACAATTACCAACTGGTTTTGTATTATACATTGAATAAAATGTTGCTACTTCATATACTTCAATAGGAAGAATATTTAAAATTGAAGCAACATAGTCCATTACAGGAACTGAGAGCCATCCACCAAATTCTGCTTGTGCAATGTGTAATACAGGCAACAACGCTGACTTTTGTTTTCCTTCAGGGTAATGAGAAACAATCTTGCTTACAATTGCAAGGGTTTGTTCTGAGAATATTATTTTTTGTTCAACGTTCATTCTTATTTCAACATTTCACTTTTTTTGGCACACTGAGCGTAGTCGAAGTGTGTTCACCTTTCGACTACGCTCAAGGTGACTTTAATTAATTACTTTCATCATGCATCTAACTCTCCTGCAATAACATTCATACTGCTCATTGTTAATATTGCATCCGATAACATACTTCCTTTAATCATTTCAGGAAATGCCTGATAGTAAATAAAACAAGGTCTTCTGAAATGCAAACGATATGGTGTTCTTCCGCCATCACTTACAAGATAATATCCAAGTTCACCATTACCACCTTCAACACAATGATAAATTTCTCCTTTTGGAGCATCAATTTCACCCATCACAATTTTAAAATGGTAAATTAATGCTTCCATATTGTTATAGACTTTCTCCTTTTTAGGTAAAACTACGCTTGGATAATCCGCCTGAAATATTGTCTTATCATCCATTTTCTCAATTTTTTCTATTGCCTGTTGAATAATTCTAAGACTCTGCCACATCTCTTCACCACGAACTGTAAACCGATCGTATGTATCGCCTTGTGTTCCAACAGGAATATCAAAATCAAAATCTTCGTATGAACTGTATGGGTTCATTACTCTAACATCATAATCAACACCTGCAGCTCTAAGGTTTGGTCCGGCAAAGCCATAATTCAAAGCTTTATTTGCTTCAATTGGACCAACACCAATAGTTCTGTTCATGAAAATTCTATTTCGTAACAACAGACTTTCAAATTCTTTTAAAACAACTGGAAATTCTTTTAAAAACTTTTTAATTTTTACCCAGGCCAGATCACTGAAGTTTCTTTCGAAACCACCAACACGACCCATATTTGTTGTAAGGCGAGTACCACAAATCTCTTCGTATATTTCGTAAATCTCTTCGCGTTTTTCAAAAAGGTAAACAAAACCGGTTAAAGCTCCACTATCAACTCCTATAACCGAATTACAAATCAGGTGATCTGAGATTCTTGCAAGTTCCATAACAATAATCCGAAGATATTCTACTCGTTTGGGTAATTGAATATCTAAAAGTTTTTCAACTGTCATATGCCAACCCATATTATTTATGGGCGACGAGCAATAATTCATGCGATCGAGCAATGGTGTTATCTGATAAAATGGACGATGTTCTGCAATTTTTTCGAATGCACGATGAATATATCCTATAGTTTGTTCTGTATGGTCAATAAATTCACCATCCATTGTAAGAATATTCTGGAAAACCCCATGAGTGGCAGGATGCGTTGGACCAAGATTAAGAGTAATAAACTCTTTATGCTCCTCGTGCGCAATATCTGCGGGATCAATATATTTACTAATATCTTCTTCCAGATTTTCCATTAATTATCTTCCAAACATTTTATCGTTTTTATCTTCTCTTGTCTGATCTTCCAAAGGATAATCTTTTCTCATCGGGAAAAAATCAATATCCTCCATATTTAAAATACGTTTCAAATTTGGGTGACAGGAAAATTTTATCCCAAAAAAATCATAAGCTTCTCTTTCCATCCAGTTTGCAGCTTTAAAAATTCCTGTAGCTGAAGGAAATTCAGGGTTATTACCAGAGGTAAATGATTTTATTCTGATTCGTAAATTATTTTTAAAACTATGTAAGTGGTATACAACTCCAAATTGCTGATCTGAATCCGGAAAATGCATTCCACATAGAGTTGTTAAAAACTGGAATTGCAATTCTTTATCTTTATGTAAAAAGCGTAAAAGCTCAACAATTCTGTTTTTAGTAATAGTAAAAGTAGGAATATCCTTAATTATCTCAAATGATGAAACATCTGAGCCAAAATGCTCCTGCAATTTGTTTTTAAGAATTTCTACTATATTGTTATTAACAACAAACATAATTTTTAATCTATACCATAAGAATTTAAAAGTCTTTTGTATTCTTCGCTTTGTCGACGCCTCAAACTTTCACTACCAATTAAATCCTGAATTTTCATTATACCATCTATAATTTGTTCAGGTCTGGGCGGACAACCAGGCACATATACATCAACAGGAATAACTCTATCAATTCCCTGCATTACGCTATAAGTATCGAAAATTCCTCCACTTGAAGCACATGCACCAACTGCAATTACCCAACGTGGTTCAGCCATTTGAATATATACTTCTTTAAGAACCGGTCCCATTTTTTTTGCAACTGTTCCCATTACCATTAATAAATCGCTCTGACGTGGCGAAAAACTTAAACGCTCTGAACCAAATCTTGCTAAATCATAATGAGCACCCATAGTTGCCATAAACTCAATTCCACAGCATGAAGTGGCAAATGGTAAAGGCCATATCGAATTCTTTCTAGCTAAACCAACAGCTTTCTGTAACGTGGTTGCAAAATAACCATGTCCACTAACTCCATCCGGTGCTTCAGCGTAGTTTACCATTTTATTTTTCCCAATCAAATGCTCCTTTTAGCATTAAATATCCAAAACCTGAAAGCAATAAAGCAGAAAAAGAAACGATTCCAATAAATCCCTGAATTCCCAACTCTTTAAAATTTACTGCCCACGGGTATAAAAATATGACTTCAACATCAAATAAAACAAAAAGTATGGCAATTACAAAATATTTAACCGAAAACGGACTTCTTGCATTCCCCATTCCCTCTATTCCGCATTCAAAGTTTTCGAGTTTTTGCTTGGTTTTTCTTTTCGGACCAAGCATATGAGTTACAATCATTGTAGTTACAACAAAACCTAACACTACAAATGATTGAATCATTATAGGTAAATAATCAATCGGAGTATATATGTTTGCCAGACTCATGATTAATTTTATGTGTGCAAAAATAATCATTTTAATACAGAAAAATAAAGTTATTTGGAATTATTCTAATCTAGAATTAAAAATATTATTTAATCTCTGTATATCAGAGATTAATAACAAATATTGAAAAACTTAATATTTTAATAGCAATTTATTTTGATTTAATCAATGGTTTGGTTTTTGCTTGACTCTCAAACCAAATTTGTGTATTTTTGAAAATTCATGTAGGTTTGTTTAATAAATGATTTTTATGAAAAAGATAATATTTGCTTTACTAGTTTTAACAACTGCATATTTAAGTTCATGCCAGAAAGACGAGGATCCCACCAATAATCCATCTAGTATTGAAGGAACCTGGAAATGTGTCGAGAACAGTGCCACTTACGGAGCACAAAATTATTACGTAGATATTTCAAAAGATACAACATCATCAAATAAAATAATTATTGATAATTTTTTTGGTTTAGGTTTAGGTAAAACTGTACCCGCAAGCCAAAGTGGACAATCACTTACTATTTCGAATGCTGTTCAACAAGGGACTATTTTTAATGGAACCGGAACCATTGCTTCTAATAATAATTCCATATCATGGACATATACTGTAGATGAAGGTAATGGACCAGAGAATGTAACCGCTACTTACACTAAGATGTAATTTGATTTCTAAAATCCCAAAGTCATACTGAGGCACTCGAAGTATGACATTGTCACTCTTTGAGTACCTCAGAGTAACAACACTGCAAAATAATTTGGAGCAAGATTCTTTTAGTACACAAAAAAAGTATTAAAGTTTTATAGGTGTATAACTTCGCCGTATGCAGCAGCAGCAGCTTCCATTATTGCCTCACTCATTGTTGGATGCGGATGCACAGATTTAATTAATTCATGACCCGTTGTTTCTAAATTTCTTGCAACAACTAATTCAGCAATCATTTCTGTAACATTAAGTCCAATCATGTGAGCTCCTAAAAGTTCACCATATTTTGCATCAAAAATAAGTTTTATAAAGCCATCTTTATTTCCTGCTGAACTTGCTTTACCTGATGCTGAAAATGGAAATTTTCCAACTTTTATTTCATGACCTTTTTCTATTGCTTGTTTTTCAGTCATTCCAACTGATGCTACTTCAGGAGTTGTATAAACACATCCTGGAATATTATTATAATTAAGTGGATGAGGATTTTGACCGGCTATTTTCTCAACACAAATAATTCCTTCTGCAGAAGCCACATGGGCTAATGCCTGTCCATGAACTATATCTCCAATTGCAAAAACACCAGGAATATTTGTTCTATAAAAATCATCTACTTTTATTTTTCCTTTTTCCAATTCAATTCCTAATTCCTCGATTCCGATATTTTCTAAATTTGGAGTAATTCCAACTGCCGATAAAACTATTTCTGCTTCAATTGTCTGATTTCCTTTTTTAGTTTCGATATTAACTTTACAAATATCATTTTCGAAATCTACTCCTGTAACATTAGCCTCAAGTAAAATCTCAATTCCCACTTTTTTAAATGATCGTGCAAGTTGTTTGCTGACTTCCTCATCTTCCAAAGGAACAATATTTGGCATAAATTCAACTATTGTAACTTTTGTTCCCATTGCATTATAAAAATATGCAATTTCGCTGCCTATTGCTCCGGAACCCACAACTACCATTGATTTTGGCAATGTTGGTAAAGTTAGTGCCTGACGATATCCTATTATTTTAACTCCGTCCTGTTTTAAGCTTGGCAATTCACGCGAACGAGCTCCTGTAGCAATAATAATATTTGTTGCAGAAAATGTTTGAACATTTCCATCGGCTGCAGTAACCTGAACTTCTTTATTCCCGATTAATTTACCTGTACCTGCAATTACTTCAATTTTATTTTTCTTTAATAAAAACTGAACACCTTTACTCATTCCTTCGGCAACAGCACGACTACGAGCAATTACTTTTTCAAAATCAGGTCTGGCATCATTTACAATTATTCCATAATCTGCTGAATGTTTTGCATACTCTAAAACCTGAGCACTTTTTAATAATGATTTTGTAGGAATACATCCCCAATTAAGGCAAATTCCGCCCAGTTCTGAGCGTTCAATAACTGCTGTTTTTAATCCTAATTGTGATGCTCTGATTGCTGCTACGTAGCCACCAGGTCCAGATCCTAAAACTATTAAATCGAAATTCATAAAGGGTAGAATTATTTTTTGCTAAGGTAATATGTTTTAACGAAAAAATAATTCTGCCCGTTTACAATAATTTATCCGCTAATTAAGCTGAAAATTTATTGGAATTGTAAATTGAACATTAACAGCTACACCTCTGTTTTTACCAGGAGTCCAGTCTGGTAAAGATTTTATTACACGCATGGCTTCTTCATCGAGAAATTTATCTACACCTTTTGCAATTTTAACATCCTTTACACTACCATCCTTTGAAACAACAAATTGCACAAATACTTTTCCGGTAATACCGTTTTCTTTCGCTACCTGAGGATACTTAACATTAGTAGCAATAAAATTCATTAATTCATTAGTACCACCCGGAAATTCAGGAGCATTTTCAACTTCATTAAATACTGAATCTGTAGCATTTATTTCATTAGCTTCTGTTGATTGATCTGATGACAAAGCATCTTTTACAATGTTTTCAGGATTTTTCATTTCAGATTCACAGGAAAAAACTCCTATCAGAAGAAACAATACAGGTATAACCGACAATACTTTTAGTTTTGCCGCCCAATTTGACTTTGATTTGTTTAACATAAGCATTCTTTTTAAAGTTATTGATTGATTTAAGTTGTTGGCTAACCCAAGCTTAAAACCAACAGCATGTTCTAAAAGGAGCAGACGATATCCGGTTGTGTCGAAGCCCTGCTCAACAACTCCTTCATCAGCCAGATATTCATGGGTATTTTTTATTGCAGTTTTAATTTTCCAGACAAAAGGATTAAACCATAACAAAGCTGTGATTAACTCTATTAAAAGATTATCTACACTATGCATTTGCTTTACATGAACATTTTCATGAGTTAAAATTTTGGGCAAATCACTTGAGTCTATAAGCCTGTTTGGAATTATTATATAATTAAAGAATGAACAAGGTGGAATGTCTTTATTTGTTTTTATCAACTTATAATCTCCACCAGAAATAATTTCTGATTTATTTATAAAATTTGAAGCCAGTATTATTATTCTAAATAAATATCTGAATAGAAAAAATGATGTAATACCTATATATAAAAATAGAATTATTGAAAGCATGTTTAAACTATAATTCGAAACCAAAGATTGATTTGAAAAGACATTAACAGTATTTAAAGTTTCTGAAAAGGTTGATGGAAGTTTAATTGTTTGATTAGAAAAATGAAACAGTGGCAGAATAAAAGAACTTACAACCGTAAAAATTAAATAAAACCTATTTAGCTTAAAAAAAGTTTCGTTCTTTAAAAAAGCAAAATAAATAAAGTAAAATGCCGCAGTGCATGCAGTTACTTTAAGCAGATATAAAAAAATATCAGTCATATTTATTTCTTTTTAGAATTAATTTCTTTTTCAATAATCGCTTTAAGTTCTTCGAGTTCTTTTAACGACAGATTTTCGTTTTTAGAAAAATACGAAAACATAGATTGAAAGGAATTTTCAAAATAATTTCCTACAAATTTTTTCATTGTTTTTTGAGTATACTCTTCTTTGCTAACAACAGGAAAATATTCATATGTATTTCCATATGCTTTATATGAAACAAATCCCTTTTTCTCAAGAATTCTAATTATTGTTGAAACTGTATTATATGCAGGTTTTGGATCATCAAAAAGTTCGACTACATCTTTCACAAATCCCTTTTCTAATTTCCAGAGATTTTGCATTACCTGCTCTTCTGCTTTTGTAAGTTCTTTCATTATCAAATAATTTTTCAATACAAATATACAACTATAAACTTAGTTTGTCAACTAATATTATAGTTAATTGAAAAATAATTTGTATTTGGCTGATTATTAGGGATAATAATTTCACGTTGAAATATTACTCCATTTATATTTTAGTAATAAGCTATTTTAAAAGTACCATTTTAGTTGTTTCGGAATACTTAGTTGTTTTAAGCTTACAAAAATAAATACCATTATTTAATTTTTCACTATTAAAAGTATAAGTATATGCTCCAAAAGATTGTGGCTTATTTACTAATTCAGAGACTAATTTTCCGGTTATATCATAAATTGCAAGATTTACATTATCTGATTCAGATAAATAATATTTTATTGTAGTTGTTGAGCTAAAAGGATTAGGATAACAATTAAATAGCACATTGTTACCAATATTTGCATTTGTTTCGGGAACAGAAGAAGTTTCGTTAAAAACATTTTGCATAGTATAATTAATAAATGCTTTTGCATCATTAAAGTTCATATACCAAAGTGCAAAACTTAGTTCAATCAACTTATAATCATTTCCAATATATTCAATACCAATCGGCATCCCTTTCATACTGCCCTGCACACTAGATGAATCAAATTTAGTATCATACGAATAAATATAATTTGCATCATTCTGTTTATACAAAGCTTCTATTAATCGTAGATGGTGATTATTTAAAGTTGGAGTCTTTAAAGTATCAATCTGCATTGTAGGGTAGCCTGACGATAATGGGTTTGCTTTAAAAAAACAGGAATTATTATCGACATAAAAACTATCACATTTTAAAAAATCATAACAAATACTATTTGGATAAAACACATTAGAATTATTCCAGTCAGAAAGTTGATGAAAGCGATTTACTGTAATTAACAAATTACCACCTGACTTTAAATAATATTTTAGTACGTTTTGTAAATTAGGAGAATTTTGAGTAAACCAACCTCCATAAAAGATTACAGTACTATAATTACCTATATCTGATAATTTGAGTGCCCCGGAAGCTTCAATGTCATATTTATGAATAGTGTATGCACTAAATAACGAATCATAAAAACTATCTACAACAGAATCTATGGGATTTAAATATTCATTTTTAGAATCATCAACAATTAATATTCCTTGATTTAGTGGAAGTTTCATCACAGAATCATAATTAAATATTTCACCTTCAACTAAACCAGAATCAAGTGTAACTACTGAATAGTAAGATTGTATCAATGGAGTAGGTGATGGATCAATAAAAATTGTATCATTATTGTTAATAGGAGCACTATTCAATTTAGTAAAGCCAGAAGCAGGATTTAATGATTTATAGACATTATAACCAATAACATTAGTTTCTTTACTTTTATTCCATAAAACTTTAACATAGTTATTCTTTATAACAGCTTGCACATTTACAACTTCCGGATGCAATGATTGCTGCAATAACATTCCACATGCAACTTTTGTAATTTCAGCACAATATAACACATTGCAATTTCCAACAGTATCGGCATTTGAATGATAAAAATTACTGAATTCAAGTTCCTCTAAAAAAATTGTTGGAAAGTGATAACTAAAAAAACTATAACTATCAGATTGATTACTATTATACATTACTTCATGTATTTGTAGTAGCGTGTAATTTAATATAATATATTTTGCAAGTGATGAAACCCAGGCAGAATTATCATATTTTTGTAAATGAATTGTCCACGGAGCAGGTGTTTGAGCATTTGAAATCATATCACAATTTATCAACATACGCAAATCCTGATTGGTTTTACGCGCTTTTAATGCGTAAAATTCACTTCCACGAAGCCCACCTTCTTCTAGTGCAAAAGTAATAAATCGAATACTTGACACAGAATGAAAATTTGTCTTTTTCAGAATACGAGCTATTTCTAAAGTAGCTGCCGTACCACTTGCATTATCATCTGCACCAGGTGCCAAAAGTAATGGAGTTGAATTCGAACTACAATCATGATGTGCACCAACAGCATAAAAAATCTCCGGATTTGTTGTTCCTTCTAAAGTAGCTACTACATTATATTGCATTGTAGTACCTAAAGAATTAGTCACTTCAAAAGAATCAATATATGCATTATTATAACCATATGACTGAAATTTACTTCTAATCCATACTGCAACTGCTTTTCTATTATTAGCCAAATAATATCGAGTTCCCATATTTTCTAATGCCAGCATGGTGCTTCTTATGCTATCGGCATTTATTTCGGAAAGACAATTGCTTATTATTGTTTCTGTATGCATAGTTTTATTATTAATATCACTAGCACTAATTTTTATTAAAAACAAATTAAATATAACAAATATTAGAATTATATTTTTCATAATGTTACTTGTATTCTTTCATAAACTTTTCAGTCCCTAAAATATTCCCATTTTTATCAGTAAGCTTAATAAAATAAATTCCTGAATTTAAATTCTGAATATTTAATTCAATTGACTGCTTATTTGGTGAAATTATTTGTTTAATGTTTTCATTTCCTAATTTATCATTAATTTGAATATTAACCTCCTCTGAATAGTTACCAATACTTATATTAATATTATTATTTGCAGGATTTGGATAAAATTTAATATTATATTCAAAATCTTCGGAATAATTTGAACTAACATTATTAAATGTAATTTGAACTGTATCTGAATCAAAACAACCAAAATTATTTACTTGCCATACAAAAATATATGTTCCAGCAGTATACACTTCTACATTTGACATTGGCGAATGCACATCAAAAACATAAGAATAAATGCTATTTATGCAATTCCATTGTCCAACACCAATCGAATCCCAAACACCGCTAAAAGCAGTTGTTAAGCCAAGTATAGATGTGTCTGGACCCGCATTAGCGATTGGATATTCAATAAAATTCACGTGAACTGCATCAGATGTGTCTCTACATAATCCGTTAACAGTAACCCAATAATAATTATGATCACCATAATTATTTGTATTTACAGTAGCAATTGGCGATGGGGTTAAAGGATTCGGTGTAAATGCTGTTAAACTATCGCCATCAATCCAATAACCATAACCATATGCAGGATACTGTGCACTTAACAATGTATAAACAGTACCACATACCATGGAATCTGCCGGATCAACTAAAGAAATTGCTGGCTGAATAGAAGCAAAATATATTTTAACAGTGTCATATAAATAGATAGAACCATTAAATTCAGACCATACCATATTTACAGTGTCATTCATTCCAGAGTATCTAATCCAAGTACATGGCAAATACTGGTTTGAAGGAGTGTATGTTCCATTTAAGGCATCATAATAAGCAATTCCACTACCAGGTGCATGCCATTGCCCATTTGTAAAGCCTGTACAAGGTGTTGCACAAACATATGCAAATTTACCACATACACTAAAATCTATACCTGCATTTGGACATTGTGCTTTTGAATTTAAGCAACCAAGAATTATAAGCATAAAGCTAAAAATTGCTATTTTCATAATATTTGGATTTTAGTAAACATTAATCATCTCACTTTTTCATCAAATATATTTCTAGAATACACAAAATACAATAACGAGTTTCCTAACAACGTATATGGGTTTCCCAAATAAACGTTTTAGGATTTTAACTGTAAAAAAAAGTTAAAATAATTAATTGGTTGCTTTTACCAAAGTTCCTGATTTAAGAATATCTCCATTGGTATCAATTACTCTGTAATGATATATTCCATTTTTAAAATCTGAAAAACTAATACTGTTCTGATATTGGTTTGGCAAAGCCATTTTCAATACCAACTTGCCTTGAATATCAAATATCTCAATTTTGGAAATTTGAACACAAGAATTAATATTAAGCTGGTTTTGAACAGGTGTGGGGAATACATTTATAATCACATTTGTTTCCTGTTCGCTAATTACATTAGAATTTTCATAAGCTCGCGCTAAATAAAGAGTTGCGCCTGTTGCTGCTTGAGCTATTTCATACACATAAGAAGTATCCAGGTGTGACAGGTCATCATTTGAGCTATGAACAACAGGAGACTGATTATTCTCAAAATAACCTGTAATTATATATTCCTGATTTTGAAATGGCACATAATCGCTCCCGTATGCATTAGTGTTGTTTGTTCCCAGATTTGAATAAAGACTGGTTAAAGTCATTAAAGTGTCAGTAAATGCAGCTGAAGTAACATTATTCACTAAAGGACTTGATTGATCGCTCTCGCATTTAATAATATCATTTACCTGCCCTGCTACTCCACCAACCTCGTCGATATTAAAAACAAGTCGAATATCTAAGTTCTGAGGAATAACAATATTGTTTAAATAATTTAAACTTCCGGTATATCCGGTTTCTTCGGCAGTAAAGTTTATAAATTTTATAGAATATTCTGTATTTACATTTTTAAGTAACCTTGCAATTTCTAAAATTACACTAACTCCACTCCCATTATCATTAACACCGGGACTTCCTCCACTCCATCCGGATTTTGAGTCATAATGACCACATACAATTAAATATGTATTAGGATAAAGTGTTCCCGTTTTAGTTACAATAACATTATACAACACATCTCCGTTATCTGTAAACGTATCAATCTGAATATTTGAATAACCAAAAGAAGTATATTTATTTACCAACCAGTTTTTAGCATTAACAAGTGCATTAGTTCCAGGACTTTTAACTCCTAATAATTCCACTTTTTTCAGATAATTTAATACTGAATCATATTTTACATCATTAACAACAGACTGATAAAATGCTGAATGATTCTGAGAAAAACTACTCTGAATTAAAAAGATAAAACAAATAACAAATGCTACTAAAATTCTCATGACATAAAACTACTTAATAAAAACCAGCTATTTCATTAATGCTTTTACCGGTGCGATTCCTTCATAAGTGCCTTCTTGTATTGCCTTTAAAACTGCTCCACCACCTGTAAAAATATAATACCTTGGACTATCAAGAGCAACAATATACAAACCTGGAAGTAATCGTTTTAATTCCTGCATTGTATCTCCTCCACCGTAAAGTTTAACAGACTCAGGACTTTTATCAATAAGTTCGTCAAGCGCTATTGTGCCTTCATTAAAATGAGGAGTAAATCCCATAACAGCGTTTACAAAAATTGTTTTTGCACTATGGAAAATCTCAATAACATTTTCTTCATGAAATGATTCTGCTGCAACATCTAGCACATAATTTAAACTTGTGCCCGAAGCTATTTTTCTTATATCGTGTACACGGTTTTTGCCTTCAATTTTACCATCCATTGTGTCAGATTCAACAATATATGGAAGCTCAATAAGCTTACCTGGAAACTGCTGTGCATATTCAACAAATTTTTTGGCATGCTCCATATCATCAGGTTCTATACCTCTTATCTGCAAATTATATTTTGCACATAAATATGCATTGTAAATTACACCTCCGAGAACAAGGTAATCAGCTTTTTTTAACAATGCATACAAAGGTTCAATTTTAGTGTCAAATTTTGAACCTGCAACAACTGCCACAAATGGTTGTTCTGGATTAAAAATGCGTTCAAGATTTATTAATTCTTTCTGCATTAAAAAACCAGCATATGATGGCAAATATTTATTTACTCTTACCGTAGAAGCATGAGGTTGCCATGAACCAAAAGCATCATTAACAAAAATATCAGCTAAGCCTGCTAACTGATTTGCGAAACGTTCTGCTTCGTCACCTTTTGATTCTTCACCTTGAAACCAACGAGTATTAGGGAGGTAAATACAATCTGTTTTCCCTTCTTTTAAATCGCGGATTAAATGATTAACAGAAGTTTCGACTCCCAAATAGCCATCTTTTTCATGTGCATGAAATTCGGGAACACTTACATTTATATGAAATTTTGTCTGAAGATAATTAACAATAGGCTCAACAGAAGTATTATCATGAATTTCTATCTCACCGGTTTTTTTATTTTTTGGACGACCAACATGTGTCATAAGTATTATTTTGCCACCTTTTGCATTTATATAATATAGAGTTCCAAAAGTTGCATCAATACGATAAGGATCATAAATAACTCCCTTTTTTACGACGTTATGGTCAACACGAACCAATACAATTTTTCCACGTAAATCAGCTTCCTGCAAGCCACGAATATTTAAATTTTGTATCATAAAATTATAATTATAACAATTACTCAAATATATGAACTAAAATTCACATAAATTATAATGAAAAACATCTGTTAAAAAAAAGAAGAACCTATTATAAATAGATTCTTCCTTATTTTATTATCAAAAAATAATATTTATTATTTTTTCTTATGCGATTTAGAAGCGCTTGCTTTCGCTTTTACAGGTAAGGCATCAGTTTGTGGCCCACGAATTGCTTCAATGCCAGGCAAATCTTTACCTTCAAGGTATTCTAACATAGCACCACCACCGGTTGAAACATAACTCATCTGATCGGTTAGATTAAACTGATTAAGAACAGCAACAGTATCTCCACCTCCAATTAATGAGAATGAGCCACTGATTGTTGCACTGGCAACAGCAATTGCAATAGATTTAGTTCCCTGTCTGAAATTTTCCATTTCAAAAACTCCCATTGGTCCATTCCATAAAATAGTTTGAGAGTGGTTAATAATTTCAGCAAAACGACGACATGATTTTGGTCCGATATCTAAACCCATCCATCCGTTTGGAATATGATCAGACGAAACAGTTTTAAATTGTGCTTCGTTTGAAAAGCCATTTGAAATAACAGCATCAGTTGGTAAATATAAATTTACTCCTTTTAACATTACTTCCTGTACAATACTTTTTGCTAAATCAATTCTATCGCGTTCAATTATTGAATCTCCAACTTTTCCACCCAATGCCTCCATAAATGTAAAAGACATTCCACCACCAATAATTAAATTGTCAACTTTGTTTATAATATTCTTAATAATACCAATTTTAGTGGAAACTTTACCACCACCAATAATTGCTGTAAATGAAGGCTGGGCATCAAATAACACTCTGTCAAGATTTTTTATTTCGCCTTCAAGTAAAAGACCAAAGTAGCTTCTGCCTTTAAAATATTTTGCAATAGTGCAAACCGATGCATGGCTTCTGTGTGATGTTGCAAATGCATCATTAATATAAACATCCCCTAATGATGCAATATCTTTAGCAAATTTTTCGTCACCACTTTCTTCCTGAGGATAAAAACGAAGATTTTCCATCATCGCAACTTCACCCGGTTTCATTTTACCACATACATTAAATGTATTTGGTCCAAAAAGATCACGTGTAAAAATAACATTACGCCCAAGAAGTTTTGATAAAACAGGAACTATTGGAGTTAAAGAATAATCTGCTTCATATCCGTTTGGTCGACCAAGGTGAGTCATTAAAATAACCGTACCGCCATCATTTAAAACTTTATTTATTGTAGGAATTGACTCTCTAATTCGAGTATCGTCCATTACCTGCCTGTTGTGGTTCAGAGGAACGTTAAAGTCAACCCTGATAAGGGCTTTTTTACCTTTAAAATTTATGTCGTTGATTGAAAACATGAATAAAAAGTTTTAGTTATTTAATGGCTCCTAAATTATGAATTATTTTTTAATTACTTTTGAATGCATAAAAAAATAATTATTTCAATTGTTAAATGAAGTTTTCAGAGATAGTTGGACAAAAAAATGTAAAGCGTTCGCTCGTTTTTGCTAAAAAAGAAAACCGAATTCCTCATGCATTGTTATTAAGCGGACCCGAAGGATGTGGAAAACTTGGACTGGCAGTAGCCTTTTCTCAATATATTAACTGTGAAGATCCTCAGGAGGACGATAGTTGTGGAACCTGCATTTCATGTTTAAAATATAAAAAACTCATTCACCCTGATTTGCACTTTGTTTTTCCTTTAATGAAGGCAGGTGAACAAAGTCTGGTATGTAATGAATTTCTCGCAGAATGGCGTGAAATGCTTTTAGCCGACATTTATTTTACTCCACTGCAATGGTATGCACATATTGGCAGAGAAAATAAGCAAGGAGTTATTTATGCAGAAGAAGCTGCTGAAATTATAAAAAAACTAAATTTAAAAACTTTTGAAGCCGAATATAAGTGTATGATAATTTGGCTTCCAGAGAAAATGAATATTGCAGCAGCAAATAAACTTCTTAAAATTCTTGAGGAACCACCTGATAAAACTGTATTTATTTTAGTTTCTGAAGAAACCGAACAACTTTTGCCGACTTTATTATCAAGATGTCAAATAGTTAAAATTCCACCTATTAAAGATTCCGATTTATATGAAGCATTGCAAAAACAGTCAGACCTAACTGAGCATGATATTAAAAATGCAGTTCTTCTTGCAGAAGGGAATATGATAAAAGCTTCTATAATGCTCGAAAATACTGGTAATAATCAGCAATTTTTAGAGAATTTCATACTTTTAATGCGCGCTTCTTTTACTTTTACAATTGTTGATATTATTAAGCAGGTAGATGAAATTGCTTCCTATTCAAAAGAAAAACAGAAAGATTTTTTAATTTTCATGCTTAAAACTATAAGAGATAATTTTTTAATTACCGAAGGTGCCGGAACAAAAGTTATTCAACGACCTGAAGAAGCAGAATTCAGTACAAAATTTCATCGTTTTATTAATCAAAGAAATGTTTTTAAAATAGTTGACGAAGTAGAAAAAGCTCATTTTCACATAGAAAGAAACGGAAGTGCTAAAATTGTTTTATTAGATATGATGCTTTCTATTGCACGTGTTATTAAATCGTAATTTCTGACTATTTTTGCATTCTAAATAAATTAAAGGAATTAATAAAATTTAGAATAACTCCTTTAAGTTTTTTCAATCAATAGGTCTGATAATGAATAATATAAATTGCATAACAAGAGGATGCCAAATAGAAAGTTCTGAAGGAAACGTTACTCAATGCCACGCTTCAAGCTCATGTAATAAACTTGATGTATTTAACTGGTTAGAAGATGTACCTTCATCAGCAACAGTTACAGATATTGCTGAAATAAGATTTAAAAACAGCAGAAAGTATTTTTACAGAAATGTAAATGATCTACCACTAAAAAAGGGTGATGTTGTTGCTGTAGAAAGTAATCCCGGACATGATATTGGTATTGTGTCATTAATAGGAGATCTCGTTTCTGAGCAAATGCGAAAATATAATGTTTCGCCTGACAATCCAGACATTAAAAAAATCTATAGAAAAGCTAAAGGGTCTGATATTGAAAAATGGGCAGAAGCTATTTCACTTGAAGAAAAAACTATGATCAGGGCAAGAAAAATGGCAGTAAGCCTGAATCTTAACATGAAAATAGGTGACGTTGAATATCAGGGCGATAAAACTAAAGCTATTTTTTATTATATAGCAGACGAGCGAGTAGATTTCAGAGAGTTAATCAAAGTTCTTGGAGCCGAATTCAAAGTCAGAATTGAAATGAAACAAATCGGAGCTCGCCAGGAAGCTGGAAGAATAGGCGGTATTGGTGCTTGTGGTCGTGAACTTTGTTGTGCTACCTGGATGTCAAACTTTAACTCTGTTTCTACAAATTCAGCTAGAATTCAGGATATCTCATTAAACCCGCAAAAGCTTGCCGGACAATGTAGCAAGTTAAAATGTTGCTTAAACTACGAACTAGATGTTTACGTTGATGCACGAAAAGGATTTCCTGAAAAATATGAACAAATTGAAACTACAGAAGGAACACTTTATATTCAGAAAACCGATATCTTCCGCAAATTGTTATGGTATTCAAAAGAAAAAGACAATCTTAACGATTTAATAGCTGTTTCTGTTGAAAGATTACTTGAAATTCAGGCACAAAACAAACAAGGGATTAAAGCTGAAGTTACTAATGAAGTCGAGAAAAAAATTAAAAATGACGAAAACCTTGACTTTACAAATGTTGTGGGACAAGAAAGCTTAACCCGTTTTGACAAGAAAAAGAACAATAACAATAAACACAGAAACAATAAAAATAATTTTAACCGTCGGAATCAGGGCAACCGAAATAAACCTCAAGGTAATGTTAACAAAGGCATTTAAAACATTTTGTTTTTGCTTGCTTTTATCTGTTGTAATTTCATGCGACAGTAAAAGATATTTTGAAGAAAACAAAGAAATACCTGGAACAGTATGGAACAGAAATAATATAATTTCGTTTACAGTTCCTGTAACAGATACACATTCAATAAATAATGTATATGTTAACATCCGACACAATGGACTTTACGAAAAAAGTAATATGTATCTTTTTATAAATATTATTGCTCCAAACGGTAATAAATTAAGAGATACAGTAAACTGCCTTTTAGCAGATGATAAGGGGAAATGGCTAGGTAGTGGATTAGGCGACATTTATAGTAATCAGCTTTTATATAAAAAGGATATTACTTTTCCAACTTCAGGAAACTATACTTTTGAGATTGAACAGGCAATGCGAATGGATAATCTTAAAAATGTTGAAGACATTGGCATTAGAATAGAAAAAGTAAAATAATTTTTGGCATTGTGGGAAAAAATAAACTAGCACGTTTTGCCGAGATGGAAACTTTGCCAAACGTTGTGCAGGTACCATTTAATCAGGCTTTAAACACAACTTTTAAGTTTAAAGGAATCTGGAAACAAGAATTTTTTAAGAATCAAAACCCTCTTGTTTTAGAGCTTGGTTGCGGAAAAGGAGAATATACAGTTGGACTCGCAAAACGATTTCCCGAAAAAAATTTTTTAGGTGTAGATATAAAAGGATCGCGAATGTGGGTTGGTGCAAAACAATCATTTAACGAAAACATTTCTAATGCTGCATTTTTAAGAACCAGAATAGAATTAATCGACTCCTTTTTTGACAATTCAGAAGTTGATGAGATTTGGATTACATTCCCCGATCCTCAATTAAAAAATAAAAGAACAAAGAAAAGACTTACTTCATCACCATTCTTAACAAAGTACAGAACTTTTTTAAAAAATGATGGAATAGTACATTTAAAAACTGATAGTTTTCCACTTTTTAGTTATACAAGAAAATTACTAAATTATAACAACTTGCCTATATTAACTGAAACTGATAATTTATATTCTACAAATTTTGCCGACGATATAAGAAGTATTCGCACCCATTACGAAACCTTATTTATGGAAAAAGGTGAAAATATTACATATTTAAAATTCAGGATTCACTCCAAAAACTCTTTAACTGAACCACCAGATGAAGAAGAAACTCAGCAATAAGATTCAGGATCCATTATTAGATAACAAGTCAGGGTTTTTCGAAAAAGTATATGAAGTTGCCCGACAAGTTCCATACGGTAGAGTTACATCTTACGGTGCAATTGCAAAATTTCTAGGCTCTGCAAAATCGGCAAGAATGGTTGGCTGGGCAATGAACCAAACACATGGATTAAAAAATGTTCCTGCCCATAGAGTAGTAAATCGAATAGGATTATTAACCGGTAAACATCATTTTTCATCAGAAAACGAAATGGAAATTTTACTAAAAAATGAAGGGATAGAAATCATTAACGATAAAATAACCAACTTTAATAAACATTTTTGGGATCCTTGTAAAGAATTAATCTAAATAAATTATTTTTTTGTAATTTTGCGAAAAATATTTGTGATGGATAAAGATAAAATCATTGAAGTACTAAAAACAATTAACCACCCTGAAGAAAAGACTGATATTGTTTCATCAGGAATATTGGTAAATATTTCAGGTGATGAAAAGAAAGTAAAAATCATTTTACAATTCAAGAAACCCGTTGATGCTTTAGCTAATTCTGTAAAAAGAGCTTGCATCCAGGCTTTAAATCAAAAATTTGGAAACGAACTTGAATTTGAGATTGAAAATATTTTTCCTCAGAGAAAAATAGAAGAAAGAATCCCTTTTAAAGATGTAAAAAAAATTATTGCTGTTGCATCTGGTAAAGGTGGAGTAGGAAAATCAACAGTAGCAGCAAATTTAGCTGTAGCTCTTGCAAATAAAGGTTTAAAGGTTGGTCTATTTGATGCCGACATTTATGGTCCATCGGTTCCAAAAATGTTTGGGGTAGAAGATGAAAAACCTCCAATGAAAAAAATAGATGGTCGTGAATATATATCTACAGTAGAAAAATTTGGGGTAAAATTATTATCGGTAGGTTTTTTTGTAAGTCGCGAACAAGCATTAATCTGGCGCGGAGCAATGGCTACCAGCGCAATTAAACAACTAATGGAAGAAGGCGACTGGGGCGAACTTGATGTTGTTGTTCTTGATATGCCTCCTGGCACAAGTGATATTCATTTAACATTAGTTCAGTCAGTAGCTGTTACTGGTGTTGTTATTGTTACCACACCTCAGGAAGTTGCTTTAGCTGATGCACTTAAAGGCGTTAATATGTTTAGAAATAAAGACATTAATGTTCCGGTTCTTGGCTTAGTTGAGAATATGGCTTGGTTTACACCGGAAGAACTTCCGGAAAATAAATATTATTTATTTGGAAATGGCGGAGGTAAAAGATTAGCCGAAGAATTAGAAGTTCCTTTATTAGGACAAATTCCTATAGTACAGAGCATCTGTGAAGCTGGTGATGCAGGAACTCCAGTAGCATTAAACAACAATAGAGCAGATGGGAAGGCTTTTGCAAACCTAGCTGAAAAAGTATTAATTGCACTTGAAGAAAGAAATCAAAAAGAAAAAACAAAAAAAGTAGAAATCACTAAATAAAAATAATCATGGAAAAACAAGAAATTTTAGACAAAGTAAACGGAGCAATAGATTCTATTCGTCCATATTTACAAGATGACGGTGGAGATATCGAATTAGTTGAGGTAACAGACGATTTGGTTGTAAAAGTTCATTTACAAGGTGCATGTGGTTCATGTCCTCATAGCTTAATGACTTTAAAAAATGGTGTTGAGATGGCAATTCGTCGTGAAATTCCTGAAATAAAAGAAGTTGTAGGAGTATAATTTTTATTATATATTTTAAACCCTTGCAATCCGTAAGGGTTTTTATTTTTTATAAAATTTAAAAACTTAACAAAATGAATAAATATCTTCTATTTGTTGCAATAATGTTCACTAAAATAGCATTTGCACAAGTTGTCGATCCCGAAAAACAATTAAGAACAAAAGATAGTGATACTTTAAACGGGTGGAAAACCAGTAGTGTAATAGGTGTAAATTTCTCTCAATCATCTTTCACAAATTGGGCTGCCGGCGGTCAAAATAGTATTGCTATAAATAGCTTGTTCAGCCTTTCTGCAAAATATAAAAGTGAACACTCATCATGGGATAACTTTCTGGACTTAGGATATGGAATGCAAAAACAAGGTGCAGATGGAAAGATTATTAAGACAGATGATAAGCTTGATTTCACTTCAAAATATGGTAGAGATGCTTTTAAAAACTGGTTTTATGCGGCTCTTATAAATTTCAAATCCCAAATGACGCCTGGTTATAAATACCCTAATGATTCTGTCACAATATCTGATTTTCTTGCACCTGCCTACTTAACAACTGCATTAGGTATGGACTTTAAAAAAGGTGAAAATCTATCAGTTTTCATTGCTCCTGTTACTGGAAGAATAACTATTGTAAACAGCACTTTGCTGGCAGATGCCGGCTCATATGGTGTTGAAGCTGCAACATATGACACTACAGGAAAATTAATTTCTCACGGTAAAAAAATGAGATCTGAGTTTGGAGGATACATGAGAGTATTCTGGAAAACTGATGTTGTGAAAAATGTTACTTTCCAGTCAAAAATAGATTTCTTTTCAAATTATATTAAACATCCAGAAAATATTGACATAAACTGGGAAGCATTGGTTTCAATGAAAGTAAATAAATACATTGCTGCCACTATCTCAACAAACTTAATTTATGATGATGATGTTATAAATGCTGTTGACAAAAACAACGATGGTATAATTGAAGAAAACGGTCCACGCATACAATTTAAAGAAGTTTTAGCTATTGGATTTACCTTTAAATTTTAAAATATTTTAACAATATATAAAAGACTTCGGTATTCTAATATAAAAAAGACCAGAAAATAAATTTTCTGGTCTTTTTTATATTTAATTGTACCTTGTTATTTTTATCTTATAACCGTTACCGTTCCGGTCTTCTCGTGCAGTATGCGTTTAAAATCTCTGAATGTACACAGCCATGAGTAATTTCCGGTTGGAGCCTTATCACCACCTTTTACAGTACCCTTCCAACCTTCATGCAT